>CALFVD010000076.1 GCA_937928005.1 uncultured Neomegalonema sp.
ATCAGTGCCACCAGATAGCGGATAGGCCGTTCCGGCTTCACCCGCCAGCAGCGCAACCGCCGCCTCGACGGTTTCAGGAGCCTCGAATCGCATAGGATGCCTCGCAGATCGTGAGAATGAATTTTGACTCAAGCTAATATAACGTTCCACGTCAACGCCACACATCTCGTCTCAGGATAATTGCAACCTGATTCAACAAATACGCAATTTCTACAGGATGAATGGACGATCAAGCGGGTGTGTCTATGCAAGCATTACCATCACCCCCGCCCCCGATAGCCCGGCACGCCCTGTTCGGGAATCCACACATCGGCGGGGGCCGCGCCCGTCTGCCAAAACACATCGATGGGGATGCCCCCGCGCGGATACCAGTAGCCGCCGATGCGCAGCCAATGGGGATCGAGCAGGTCCACCAACCGCCGCGCCACGCTAACGGTACAATCCTCATGGAATGCCCCGTGGTTGCGGAACGCACCGAGGAATAATTTCAGGGATTTACTCTCCACCAGCCAGTCGCGCGGCACATAATCAATCACCAGATGCGCAAAATCGGGCTGCGCCGTCATCGGGCAGAGCGAGGTGAATTCGGGTGCCGTAAACCGCACCATATACTTCACATCCGCCTGCGGATTGGCCACCCGCTCCAACACTGCCTCCTCCGGCGAAGATGGCAGCCCTGTCTGTGCGCCAAGCTGTTGCAGGCCGCTATAGATCGTCTCTTCGGTCATGTCAGACCCCTCGCTTATTGCCCCAGAGAATGACGTGGAGCTGCGGCAGGATGCGCGCCGCATACCAGCCATCGGTCAACGCCCGCTCCACCAGCCACAGCATCCGCTCGTTGATCCCGTCCATATCGACCGTCGCCGTGTCATCATCCGGCGGCGGGGGCGTATGGTTGCCGGGTTGCAGATAGATTTCCAGCGCCGGATACCGCGCCGCCACCCCCCGCGCATAGGCATAATCCGCCTCGTCGAACACTACGATTTTCAACACCGTCCGCATGGCCCCGGATGCCACACAGGCGTCGAGCGCGGCCCAATCCGTCACCATCCCGCTCGAGGGCGGTTTCGGGCTGAGGGTCAGCAGATCGAGTTCGGCGAACCAGTCCTGCATGATCGAGCCTTGCGTCTCGATGGCAAAAGAATAGCCCTGCGCCTTACCCAGCGCGATCAACGGGCCAAGCTCTTGGGTCGCGGGGTTCCCGCCCGATAGCGTAACTGTAAGAGGCGTGGGTGCGAAGCGTTGCACTTCGGCAAACACATCCTCCCCATTCATCGCCGCCCAGTCATGGCGATAGGCGCTCTCCACCGCATGAAGGCTATCACACCACGAACACCGAAAATCACAGCCCCCCGTGCGCACGAACACCGTAGGCACCCCAATCAACGCCCCTTCACCCTGAATGGTTGGCCCAAAGATTTCAGCAATACGCAGGGTCATGGGGTCTGCCCCGTCACGCCCGCAATGCGCGCCCTACCCCCTCCCCCCTCGCGGGGGAGGGCTGGGGTGGGGGGCGCCTCTCCATCCCTTGCGATGCGTCCGGTGGAGAGAACCCCCACCCCGACCCTTCCCCGTAAAGAGGGAGGGAGAAGATCATGGCCACCCCAACGAACCAGACCAGACCACAGCATCACGCCGCCCCCACCAAAGGCCGATACGTCGCCCATGTCTTCGGCGTCTCGCTTACCTTCACCGCGCTCGTCTCCGGCCAACGCGCCGCGCACCACTCATACAGCGTCAGCGCCAGAAACTCCGCCGTCACCGCCCCATGGCCAAACACATCGTTCAGGTGGCGATGATCCAATGTCTCGTCGATATACCGCTTCAAATCGGCCAATTCACCGTAATCGCGCACGAAGTTATGTGCATTCAGCGTTGCCGCGCTCAACTCAACCACGACCACATAATTATGCCCATGCAGCCGCGCACATTGATGGGTTTCCGGTAGGCCCGATAGCTGATGCGAGGCGGAGAAGGCGAATTCCTTGCTGATCGTGAACATCAGGTAACGCTCCGCCAGAAATCCGGGTCAGCATAGACCGTCGGGTCATCCACATCCGCGATATGAAAAGCCTCTCGCCGCTCGACGCATGTTCCACATCGCCCGCAATGCTGTGCGCCGCCCTTGTAGCAGGACCACGTCTGCGCAAAGGGCGTCCCATGCCGCGCACCCTCGGCCACGATATCTGATTTCGGCCCGTGCAGAAACGGCGTGTAGAGCGCCACGGCGGGGTCACCATCCAGCGCCGCCTCCTGCATCGCCGCGAATGCCTCGATGAAGGCCGGGCGGCAATCGGGATAGATGAAGTGATCACCCCCATGCACCGCCGCCGCCACCGATGCGATCCGCCGCGCCGCCGCAATCCCAAACGCAATCGTCAGCATAATCGCGTTACGGTTCGGCACCACGGTGATACGCATCGTCTCTTCGGCATAATGCCCGTCCGGCACGTCGATATCATCGGTCAGGGACGATCCCGTCAGCGCCGCCCCCACGCCAGAGATATCGATCACGTCATGGCTCACCCCCAGCCGCGCCGCACAGGCAGCAGCATAGTCGATCTCCCGGCGATGCCGTTGACCGTAATCAAAGGTGACAAGGCCCGATAAGGTACGCTCGGCGGCGACCTTGTGGGCTAGCGACACGGAATCCAGTCCGCCAGAGCAGACGACGAGGGTTTGCATCATCAATCCTTGTTTTATCCGGGTAGGCTGCGACCGGGTTCAGGTGAACGCGCGGGCGATAGCATTTCTGGCACAGGGATGCAAAGCCCTCACGTCATCCGTGGCCCAAGCGGTTCCAGCCGCACACCCGCGCGCAGATTCCGATACGCCACCGCCGTCAAGTCACAGGCGAAATTACCCGGGGCCGCCACGTTCAACACCGCCGCCGCAATCGGCTCGAAATCCGCCCGAAAATGCACCGTGCTCTTGACGCAGACGATCCGCGCCCTTGCCGGGTCCAGCCCGAAATAGGTGAACAGCCCCAGATCGAGGCATTGGCTCCGCGCACTCGTCACCACCACCTGCACGCCCCCTACCCGCAGCACTGCGCTGGGGCCAAGAACAGCGACACCCCCACCATACATTTCGCCGGTAAAGAGACATTGCCCATCGCTCAGCGCCTCAACGACGAACTGCCCGGCAAACGGCACCTGCCCCGGGAATCCCGAACGCCCGCCAAGCGCGCCCTCGATTACCTGTCCAACACCGGCGGCATGGGCGGCACGCACCATGACCGGATCATGCATCAGCCCCAGCAACGCCCCTCGCGCCCCGGCTTTCACCAGCGCCGACAGCATCCCTGTCGTGTCCGACGCGGCCCCCGCCCCCGGATTATCCTGCACATCGGCAAGGATGACCGGGCGCGGATCATCGCTTTCCATCGCCGCACGCACCCCCGCCTCCGGTGTTAGCAAGCGGCAATCGAATTGCCCTTCTGCCCTCGAAAGCGCAATCAACAACCGATCCGCAATGCCATCCGCCTCATCCTGCGTGGGTGCATAGGCGACGATTGATGGCCCCGCATCCGCAATATCCGCCGCCGTAAAGCCCAGCGCGATATCGGCCCCCTCATGCGTTGCTGCCGCATAAAGCGACCGGCATGGTTCCGCCCCCGTAAACTGTGCCGATAGCGGGATCAAATATTCCCCCTGCCGCCACGCCTTTGCCAGCCGCGCCCCACCCGCCAACGCCAATAAAGGCACAACACACCGCGCGCCCGTACCGGCCATGTCCAGATGCGGATACGTCCGGTAAATCGCCATGAAGGATGCATGATCCACCATTGCCCGCGTGACATTGGCGTGCAGGTCGAGGCTCACCGCAATCGGCACCCCCTTCCCCACCAACGCCCTTATCCGGCGCAGCAATTCACCTTCCCCGTCGTCATGCCCCTCCGTCACCATCGCGCCATGCAGGTCGAGATACACACCATCCAGCGGCCCTGCTCCACGCAATCCATCTAGGATCATCGCGCAAATCGTCTCGAATGCCGCATCCGTCACGAGGCCGGATGGTTCCGCCGCGCACCACAGAACGGGCACCACCTCAATCCCCGGATGCCGCGCAGCCTCCTCAATAAACCCCGCAATCGGTAAATTGATTCCTGCCGTCCCGCCAATCACCTCGGCCCCATGCAGCATCGCGGGCCATGAATCTGCAATCTTGAACTCATTCAGGCCGGTTACGACCGGGGCAAAGGTATTCGTCTCATGCTGAAAACCGGCAATCGCGATCCTCATACGCCCTCCATAAAATTTCTTGCATCGCTTAATCGAATAATTTCGCCGCTAGCGGTGTTTCAATCAAATGCACATCCCGTGCGATATGGAGGAATCAATGAAAAATGCGTTCGCCGCCCTGTGTGGCCTATCCCTTATGGTTGCAACCCCCGCCCTTGCAGGCAGCAAATGGTCACTCTCGGCGGAAGAATCGAAAGTCGCCTTCGGATCGGTCAAAAAAGACACGGTCGGCGAAGTTCACCATTTTAGCGACCTTTCCGGCTCGGTCGATGGTGATGGCAAAGTCACAGTCGCAATCGACGTGGCTTCGGTCGAGACATGGATCGATATCCGCAACGAGCGCATTCAGAAGATGGTTCTAAATGCTGCCCCCAAAGTCATGCTGCACGCCAAAATCGATGCAGCCGAGCTTGAGCAGATGGGAACCGGCGATACGGATGTCATTGATGTTGAAGGCACGCTTAACCTCAATGGAACAAAGATCGAGATTGAGACATCCCTCTTCGTCGCCCGTCTGAGCGACGACAAGATGCTCGCCACCACCGATGAGATGATCATGCTTAGCATGGCCGATGCCGGAATCGACAATGGCATAACCGAGTTGATGAATGTCGCAAAACTGCCAGGTATTACCCGCGTTTCGCCAGTCACGCTCCGCTTGGTCTTCACGCGATAAACCGGATCGCCCAACGAAATAAGGATTTCGCAGCGGTTCGCTCTCCGTTCTCCGCTGCGAAAACCATCAAAAGCCCGCCGCCACGCCTATCGCCATCATCGCGGCGATAAACACGCCCATCCATACGCCTCCTACGATGAAAAGGCGTAGGAAGAATGCGCCAAAATCACCCTTGGCATCCCGCCATGCTGCATAAGTCAACAACGTCGGCGCGACCGGTACGGCCCAGAAAAAAGACAACACGGCCGCCAGCGATCCGAAGCCTATGGCCCCCAATAGCGCCGCCCCCACAATGATACCAACGGTCATAATCACGACACGAAAGACGGTATCCTTCAGCGAATTCGACCAATGTTCTGGCGTTGCGGGCGCATCCAGTAAGGATTGGATCGCATATTTCGGCGCGCCACACCCGCCACAGGTACGATCATTATCGGTGTACGCATTTCCGCAATACCTACATTTCATTCTGTAACCCACCCTTACCGATCCGGAGTATGGGGATAGCAGGACACGACGACAAGATGTTGAAGAACCCATGGCAAAGCACCATCTCGACCGATATGAATGAGAAAATGGAGGATGACGGCATGGAAGAGGCCGGTCTCGAAGGACGGTTCTTGATCGCGATGCCCGGCATCGGCGACGAGCGATTCCACCGTTCGGTCATTCTCATCTGCGCCCATTCCGATCAGGGCGCGATGGGCCTCGTCGTGAATCAGCGCGCCGAATCCATCAGTTTCGACGAATTGCTCAAGCAACTCGAAATCGAACCTAATGAAAAGACCTCCGGCACCCCCATCCGCATCGGTGGCCCGGTCGAGAGCGGGCGCGGCTTCGTGCTGCATTCCAGCGATTACGACGGCGATAACGCCCTCGACATCGCAGGCAAGTTCCTCCTGACCGGCACCGTCGATATCCTGCGCGATATCGCCAAGGGTGATGGCCCCCGCGACCGTATCGTCGCGCTGGGCTATACGGGCTGGGCACCGGGTCAACTCGAACAGGAAATCCAGCAAAACGGCTGGCTCTCCTGCGACGCCGTCCCCGAAATCGTCTTCGGCGATTCCGACGAAGACAAATGGACCGCCGCCCTGTCGGAGATGGGTATTTCGCCGGAGTTATTGTCGGCAGAAGGCGGAACGGCCTGAGCGCAGTTTGCGCCGAACGGTCCCATGACGACATATGGTATGAGCCTCGACAAAGCTTCCCATTTTTGTAAGCCAATACCCTTGCTCTCGCCTTGAGCCTTTTGTCGCCACGACGAACAGTTCGCGATCCAACAGAAGAGTTAAGGCACTGACCTGCATACCGCAATGCAGCGGTGGACGGTCCTCCTTTTGCTTCAATCAATCCCATTGACAATCTTCACAAATTAACCCTATAAAGCGTTGTATTGTAATGATATTTAGTGATTTAACTTTATCCTTTGACCGAGGAAGATGTGTTTTGCGTAGTGATACACGCTGTCCAGTTGTGCCTGTTATATGGCACGGGCGGGCGTGTCGTTGTATTGCGTTTAACGGCTGGAGGATGAGATGACCTCGCGGTTCTTTCGGGGGGTGATCCCTTGGGGCGACTATACTGAGGCGCTCGATTTGCGGCCTCCGCCCGGTGTCGAGCCGCCCGAACCCAAATGGAATATCGCGCCGTCTTCGCTCGTGCCGGTCATCCGGCCTCGTGAGTATGGCCAACCCGGCCTCGACCTTGCGCTCAAGCTGTGGGGTTTGGTGCCGCAATGGTGGCGGGAGCCGCTCTCCGAGAAGAAATGGCAGAGCTTCAACGCCCGCGCCGAGGGGATCGAGGAAAGTGCGACCTTCCGGGGGGCGTATCGCTATCGCCGTTGCCTCGTGCCCGCCTCCGGCTTCTATGTCTGGAGCGGCGCCGAAGGGCGGCGGGTGCCTTATGCGGTGGGGGTACGGGGGGCGGATTGGTTCTGCATGGCTGGCGTGTGGGAACGGTGGGGGTTTGACGGGGGCGAGTACGATACTTTCGCGATTATCACCGTTCCGGCCAATGGCGTATTGGCGGCCCATGGCGAGCGGATGCCCGCGCTGATCGCGCCGCCCGATTATGCCCGCTGGCTTGACCCTGCCCTGCCTGCGCCCGCAGGAATGCTCGCGCCCTTACCCGATGATCTCACGGAAGACTGGCCCGCCCACCCCGACGTGGGCAATGTACGCCAACAGGACGAATCGATGACGGGACGGCGACTATGACGAGACTGGGACAAACGAATTGCGTTCGACTGAATCAGTATTCACCCCAAGACTTGGGTGAATACTGATGCCCTTTGGATCATCCGAAACGCAAATCGCTTTGATCGGCGCGGGCTTGATAGGCCGCCGCCATGCCGAGGCGATTGCGCGGGTCGTGGGCGTCACGTTGTCAGGCGTGGTCGATCCGATGGGGCAGGACTATGCCGCGTCGCTCAGCCTGCCGTGGTATGCGGATATCGCCGGGATGTTGGCGGATGATGCCCCCGATGGGGTGATCGTGGCGACGCCGAATGCGGATCATGTGGCCACGGGGCTGGCGGCGGTGGCGGCAGGACTGCCCGCGCTGATCGAGAAGCCCATCGCCGATACCGTGGCCGATGCGACGCGGTTGGTCGAGGGGGCCGAGGCGGCGGGGGTGGCGTTGCTCGTCGGCCATCACCGGCGGCATAATCCGTTGATCGCGGCGGCAAAGGCACGGATCGAGGCAGGGGAGATCGGGCGCGCAGTGACGGCGCAGGCGACCTGCTGGCTCTACAAACCCGACGATTATTTCAACGTCGAATGGCGGACGCAGCCGGGGGCAGGTCCGGTGTTCATCAATCTGATCCACGATATCGACCTGATGCGGCATCTGGTCGGCGAGGTCATCGCGGTGCAGGCCAGCACCCGCAACGTCACGCGCGGTCACTTGGTTGAGGATACCGCCGCTGCAATCCTGCATTTCGAGGGAGGCGCGCTGGGCACCGTTAACGTGTCAGATACCGTCGTCGCGCCTTGGAGTTGGGAACTGACCGCCGCCGAAAACCCGGCCTATCCGGTGACGGATCAAAGCTGCTACCTCATCGGTGGCACACATGGGTCGCTGTCGCTGCCCGGCGGCACAGGCTGGGCGCAAGACGAACCACGCGGATGGTGGGAGCCGATCCGCGCTGCACGTCCGGGATTGCGGCGCTCCGACCCGCTCGACAACCAGATCGCCCATTTCGCGCGGGTGATCGCAGGCGAAGAACCGCCGCTGGTATCGGGCCGCGAAGGGCTGCGCTCGCTGGCAGTGATCGAGGCGATAGGGCGCTCGGCGGCGAGCGGGGGTGTGGAGGAGGTCTGAACCTACGCCCGATGGATGAAATACCGCCCCTCGGCCACGCCCTCGGGCAGGGGTAGTTGCTCCATACCCTCGAATGCTCCATTCGCAACCAGGAGGCCACCCGGCACCAACAACCGCCCGATATGTTCGGCGAGTGCCGCGCGCAGAGGCACATCATGCTCCGGCACGCCGACGCCCAGATCATAATGGGCGAGCGCCACGCCCTGCCCTATGCGCCCGAACAAGTCATCCAGCATCGCTTCAGCCTCGCCTTGTAGGAAGAAAGCAGAGGGCGGGGCGCTGCTCGGATGGGCGTTCATTTCGCGGTCGATGACCCAGATGTCCCGCGTTGCGGCAATCTCTCGCAGGTGGTCATAGGTTCGGCCATTACCAAGGCCGATTTCAAGGAGCGCCCCGGCAGGGGCGGTTTCCAGCGCAGCGGCAAGGCAGTCACGCTGGGCGGTGAGGCGGCGAATTGCACTATCTAATCTACTCATCCATGCTTCCTAAGCGCCACAACTCCCGCTATCAAGGGGGGATGATCTGGACCTTACCCAACTATCTGACGTTCGGACGCCTCTTTGCGGCGCTCTTGTTTCCGTTCGTCTACGTGATCCTGCCGCATCCCTATTCAGATGGGGTTGCGCTAGTGCTGTTCACCGTGGCGGCATTGACGGATCTTCTCGATGGCTGGCTCGCGCGACGGTGGCAGCAGACGACGGCAATCGGGCGTTTGCTGGACCCTATCGCCGATAAAGCGATGGTGGCGGTGGCGCTACTGGCGCTGTGCGGATTGTACGGGGCGAGTTGGATCGTGTTGATCCCGTCCGCTGTGATCCTCGTGCGGGAATTTGCGGTATCGGCGTTGCGCGAAATGCTGGCAGATAAGCAGATCGTCATGCCCTCCTCACTGCTGGCTAAATGGAAGACAACCGTTCAGATGACCGGAATTTCGATACTGCTGCTGGCGCTCTATCTGAATTTTGCGGGGTATCAGACCACCTGCATCGTCTGCGGACGCACGGCGCTGGGCATGGTCGATCTATTGGGGATGGGATTGTTATGGCTCGGCGCGGTCATGACGGCGATTACCGGGTGGCAGTATTTCGCGCGCAGCATGGATACGGTGCTGGGAGAAGGCGGATGAAGGTCCTTTATTTCGCATGGCTGCGTGAGCGGATCGGCGTCGGGTCGGAGGATGTTGACCCGCCGGAGACGGTGGCGACCGTAGGCGATCTGGTGGCGTGGCTTGCGGCGCGTGAGGCGCGCTATGCCGCCGCTTTCGAGGATATTTCGGCGATCAAAGTCGCGGTGGATCAAGAGCAGGCAGATTTCGACGCGCCAATCACAGGGGTTCGTGAAGTGGCGCTGTTCCCGCCCGTGACGGGCGGCTGATATGGCCGTGCGGGTACAGGAAGCGGATTTCGACATTGCCGCCGAACTCGATGCGCTGGGTGCGCTCGACCCGGATGTGGGGGCAGTGGTCAGTTTTACGGGGCTGGTGCGCGGGTCGGGCATCACCGCCATGACGCTAGAGCATTACCCCGGCATGACCGAAAAGGCGCTGGAGGCTATCGAGGCTGAGGCGATGGGGCGGTGGCCCTTGCAGGGCGCGACGATCATCCACCGGGTTGGCGAGTTGGCCCCCGGTGCGCGCATCGTGTTGGTCGCCGTGGCCAGCCGTCATCGCGGCGCGGCCTTCGAGGCGGCGGAGTTCTTGATGGATTACCTAAAAACCCGCGCGCCGTTCTGGAAGAAAGAAACCGCCGAAGACGGCACGGCCCGCTGGGTCGATGCGCGCGAGACGGATACGAGCGCGGCGGATCGGTGGGCGAACCATAAGAATGCACACTCTCACCGCTGAATAATTCGGGGTTTTTCGTGTGAGATGGTACTAACGACAATGCATTCGTCCGTTCTTTCCTTTTGGTTTCGTCTGCTTCATATTCTGATCCATTATTTGGGGATCATCAGGGGTAACGCATCATGCAATGGCGCGGGCGTAGAGGCAGTAGTAATATCGAAGACCGGCGCGGGGGTAAGCGGCGCGTTGCGGGCGGGGGGCTTGGGATCGGGGCCATCATCCTGTTCATCGCCTCGATCTTCTTTCCGCAATATGTCCCACTATTACAGATGGTGGGTGTCGGCGGCGGGAGTGGAGGCAGCGGCGGTGCGACCTATAGCGAAGGGTCGGGCGTCGATGATGATCATAGTCAGTTCCTCGGCGTCGTATTGGCCGATACCGAATCCATCTGGAACGATATCTTCCAGCAGAGCGGCGTGCGGTATCAGGAACCGACGCTGGTGATCTTCGACGGGCGCACGACCTCGCCCTGTGGTCCCGCTTCTACAGGCTCCGGGCCGTTCTACTGCCCCGCCGATAAGAAGATATATATCGATCCAGGCTTCTACGATGTGATGGAGCGTCAACTCGGCGCGTCGGGTGATTTCGCGCAGGCCTATGTCGTTGCGCATGAGGTCGCGCACCATGTGCAAAACCTCGAAGGCACGATTCCGAAAGTTGACCGCTATCGCCGCTCTTCCTCCAAGGTCGAGGCGAACAGGGCAACGGTGCGGTTGGAGCTTCAGGCCGATTGCTATTCCGGTGTCTGGACCAACCGTATTCAGAAGTCGAAAGGCGTGCTGGAGGATGGTGATATCAAGGAGGCGCTGAATGCGGCCTTCCAGATCGGTGACGACACGTTGCAGGGGCGCAGCGGCGGCCACGTCAACCCGGCCACCTTTACCCATGGTACGTCTGAGCAGCGGGTGAACTGGTTCTACAAAGGGCTGCGCAGCGGGAATATCTCTAGCTGCGATACGTTCGGGCCGAACTACAACGCGCTGTAATCAACGCTTTCTGAACACGACCACGAGCGCGCGTACATTCGCGTGGTCGTGGTCTTCCCCCGCATAGACCGGGCAATCGATATAGTCGGGCGTGGATATCGCGCCTGACTGTGCCAGCCGCGCGAAGGCATCGCCAAAGCCATGCGCCTCGAAATGCGCGCCATTGATGCCTAGGCAGAGCAGGGCACCGGGGCGGGCAATGCGCAGGACTTCGCCCAGCGCCTCCGGCCCGACATGGCCGTGGGTGAACGTGCCTGCACTCAGCAGCGCGCCATAGGCTCCATCCGCGATAGGCAGCCGCCCCAGCAGATCGCCTTCGATACAGGCCCGGTAGATCCCCTTCGCCCCCGCCACGACCAGCATCTCCGGCGACAGGTCCAGCCCGTCGATGGCCACGCCCGGCCCGACCGCTTCGGCCACCGCGCCCGACCCACAGCCAATATCGAGAATAGGCGCATCCTCCGCCCCGCGCCGTTCGGCAAAGACGCGCGCCACCTCGCGCGGGTAGACATAGCCCATCACCTCGACGAAATCGGAATCATACGTCCCGGCCCAGTCGCGATAAAGCGCCTTCACATCCTCGGCGCTTTCCAGCGCATAGGCGGCATCGACGTTCGGCTTGTCGATCATGCCAGCAAATCCCGCATCCGCCCGATTGCGGCCCGGATATTGTCCTCGGAATTGGCGTAGGAGAAGCGGATATTCGCATCCGCAGTCTCCCCAAAACTCGTCCCGGCAATGGACGCGACCCCGGCTTCTTCGAGCAAGCGCGATTGCAAGATGCGCCCGTCCATTCCCGTGCCCGCCACGTTGGGAAAGACATAGAACGCGCCCCCCGGATCGGGACAAGTGACCCCCGGCAGATCGTTCAGCAGCCCGACGATCAGGCGGCGGCGGGCGTCGAAAGCGATCATCATCGCATCCACCGCGTCCTGTGGCCCGGTCAGCGCCTCAATCCCCGCGTATTGCGTGGCGGCGTTGACGCAGGAATGGCTGTTCACGCAGAGCCGCTCCGCCGCATCGACCAGCCCCTCCGGCCAGACCGAATAGCCCAAGCGCCAGCCTGTCATCGCATAGGTCTTCGACCAACCATCGAGTAGGATCACCCGATTTCGCAATGCTGGATAGGCAAGCATCGAGACGGGATCGCGACCCCCATAGGTCATGCGGCTGTAGATCTCATCCGACAGGATCGCGACATCAGGCCATGCTTCCAGCCCCGCCGCCAGCGCGTCCATTTCCTCGCGACTCATCACGCCGCCCGTGGGATTGTTGGGGCTATTGAGGATCAACAGGCGGGTGTGGGGGGTGATGGCGCTCAGAATATCTGCCGCGCGATAGGCGAATCCGTCCTCCTCGCG
>CALFVD010000077.1 GCA_937928005.1 uncultured Neomegalonema sp.
CCCTTTAATAAAATTTTCATCAGTTATAGAAATGTCTGCTGGCGGTCGATCCATCGTCGGGACGATTTCTTTTTGAGCTTTTTGGCTTTAGTCATTGCTGGGGTTGGTTGGGCGGCATAGAATCGCCGGTTCATTTAAGAAACCGTATGAACGACAGCCGGTCCCGCAATTGATACTCCACCGCATCGTCCGACAGGTTGTACAGGCTGCACATGATCAGCACCTTGAAATCAGCACCGCATCCCAAGGGGGGTCTTCCGATGAAGATAAAGGCTGGGTTCTCGATTTGAAAACTGACGGCCTGCGAGAAGACATGGTGAACAGAGGTACAATCTGGTCTCGACGCCTTGTGCATAATGCACAGAAAACACCTATGGTGCGGCAGCAACCATATCCGTGCGCGTGCAATGCCAAGAAGCGACCACACACGCACTCTCCCCAGATGACACCATTCGATTTGCCATCGCTGTTTCTCTGGAGGTAGAAGCCGAAACCCAATTCGATGTGTTCGATGAGGTCAAGGACGCGGTGACTGTTCGGCTTCAGGGTGCCATCTGAATGTCGGTCTGTGTGCCGATTCACTGTAGAATTATGCTATAAGTGAGTTGATCAAGTAGGCATAAAAGTAGGCACCAAGTACCGATCTTCCAATAAACACATTTTATATCAAATATTTATCAGAAAAATTTGGCGGAGAGACAGGGATTCGAACCCTGGGTAGGCTTGCACCCACAACGGTTTTCGAAACCGTCCCGTTCGACCACTCCGGCACCTCTCCGCTGAGGCTGGCTTTTAGCGTCATTGACGCAGGATGTGCAAGGGATTCGTTGTCCCTTATCCCTAGCCAAGTCAGGTTTTTGTCATCCGTGTGCGTTCGTCCTCTACGCAGGGTTTAAGGTAACGCATGGCGCGGTAGAAATTCCCTTTGTCAAAGGCATTGCGGGCATCGGTGACGGCTTTGACCATACCCTCATCGCGATAGTGGGCGGCGAGGGTATCAAATGTGTCTATGGCTTCGCAGTTAGCATCTTTCGGGATAATCCCGGCGAGGGCCGTCTGGGCGGCGAAATAGGCGCGGCTAGCCGGGCCGATGACCTCAGATGGTTCCAGTGCTTCGCGCATTCGCAGGACGGCTGCGTCCTCAGACATGATCACGATCTGGGTGCGGCGCGGCCCGTTCTCCACGATCACCCCGTTGATCAGCACCTGTTCGCGTGGCGCGAGCTTGAGGGCGAGACCTGGCATCGGTAATCCTTCTTGCAGGGTGGCGATGTCAGGGAGGCGGGTGCCTGTGATGCCGATAATTCAACCTTATAGAACTTTCCTCAAGAGGCGGTAAATGCGCGGTTCCGAATTGCATAGAGACGCCGCATGACCAGTGGCGTGAAATACATCGGGAATTGGTAAAGCGCGACATATAGCGAGAAGAGTGGACTGTCAGGGACCGAAGCGAGGAATAGGGTGACGTTTCGATTACCCCAGAGGATGCCGGTTGCTCCGGCAGTTGCATCGTCTGCAATGCGTCGCGTTGCCCGATGAGCAAGGAACTGCATTCCGAAATTCGTAATAGCGATGAGGGCGAGCAGCCAGAAGGCGATGAGTGGGCTAGCGATAACCCGCGCAACCACGCCGTCGAATACGGGGAGCAGAAAAAACAGCATTCCGATAGCCGTGACGCCATCGAAGGCGATGCGGTTGCGTTCGATTCTGTTGGGGGTGAGGATACGGCGAATTGCTATCGCGGCGAGTGTGCCGCCGAGAATGATGAGGGCAAGGCGACCGGCGAGGGCAATGCCGTCTAGTGCAACCGTGTCACCGAGCAAAACGAGGACGACGATTGGCCCGACGATGGGGGTGATGAGGCTGGCAACGATTGAGATTTCGAGCGCCAGTACCGCATCTAGTCCCATGAGCAGGCATATGCCTGCCGATGACGCTATGGGTGGGGCGGTATGGGCGTAAACAAGTGCAGTGCGCATTTCAGGTGGCAAGCCGAGTACGAGCGCGATGAGCCATAGAACAGTCGGGGTTACGACGATGATGGCGAATGATAAGCCCAGTGTGCGTAGGGCGCGGGTTGGGTGTAGTGCGCGGCGGGCCATGCTTGGCAGGTCTATTCGCATCATGGCCAGCGCATAGATCATGCCCACGAACCATGGCAGGAGAGGGCGCAATGTCTCGCCCAAACCTTGAAACAGTAGCGCGCCAAAGATACCAGCCACCAGCGTCCAGCGGGCATTGCGCCCCATCCATTCAAGGAAGCGCAGGGGTAGCGTCAAGGCGGTCGTGTTCACGGAGAGTTCCGCATCGACTCCGGCAGCCATGTGGCGAGTTCAGGGACCATGACGAGGACAACGACCATCAACACCATGATGAGGAACATGGGGGCGGCGGTCTTGGCGACATAGCCGATCTCATGCTTGGTAAGACCCTGCATCACGAACAGGTTAAAGCCGATAGGCGGTGTGATCTGCGCCATCTCAACGACGACGACGACAAAGATGCCGAACCAGATCATGTCGAAGCCCATTTCACGGAAGGCAGCGACGTTGACCATCGGCTCGACCACCGCCATCGTCAGCACGATGGAGGAGATACCGTCGAGGAAGCAGCCGATGATGATGTAGAAGATCGTCAAGGCGGCGATCAGGGCGAAGGGTGAATAGTTCTTCTCGGCAATGAATTCGGCCAATGCACGAGGCAGTCCCGTAAAACCCATGGCGAGAGCGAGGAACGCTGCGCCCATAAGGATAAAGGCGACCATGGTAGAAGTGCGTACAGCACCCATAAGCGAGGCGGCGAAGGTGGAGGGGGTCAGCGAGCGTTGCATCAGGGCCATGAACAGCGAGCCTAGAACACCGAATGCAGCGGCTTCGGTCGCGGTCGCATAGCCTAGATACATCGAACCGATGACCAGCATGATGAGGCCCAGAACCGGCACGAGAAAGCGCGAAGCGTAGAGGCGGTCACGCAGGGAAACTGCGGCTTCGGGTTGGGGGCGCTGGCTGGGGAACAGGTAGTACCATGCCACGACGTAGGCCATGAACATCGCCGCTAGTGTTAGGCCGGGTAAGACACCCGCCATGAACAGCTTTGAGATCGATTCATTGATCGTAACGCCGTAGACAATCAGCGCCAGTGATGGCGGGATCATCAAGCCAAGGGTGGCTGCGCCCGCCAGTGTACCAACGGTCATGAATTCAGGATAGCCGCGTTTGCGCAGCTCCGGGATCGACATCTTACCGACAGTCGTGAGCGTAGCGGCGGAGGAGCCTGAGACGGCGGCAAAGATGGTACAACCGACAATGTTCGTGTGAAGCAGGCCGCCGGGTAAGCGGGCCATCCACGGGGCAAGGCCCTTGAACATATCTTCGGATAGGCGCGTCCTAAATAAAATCTCACCCATCCATATAAACAGCGGCAGGGCGGTCAATGTCCAACTTGAAGAGGAGGCCCAAATGGTCGTGATCATTGTGTCGCCCGCCGGGCGGGTTGTGAACATTTCCATCCCGACTACAGCCACACCAACAAGGGCGAGCGCAACCCAGACGCCGGTTCCGAGCAGGAGGAACAAGACAAAAACAAAGATGATCGTGAGATAGAGTTCTTCCATCATGCTTCTGCCGCTTGGTTTTGGGTGTCATCGGTAACGGTTTCTGTTTCGATATTCGATGTTCCGATGAAAAGGATGCGGAAGAAATTATCCCACACGGCGATGGCGAGGAGGACAGTGCCGATGCACATCGCGACCTGAGGTATCCAGAGGGGCGTCGCGTCCTGACCTTGGCTGATATCGTTGATTTTTTCGGACAGTATCGTTGATTTAATCGCATACCGGGCAAAGTAAGTTGATAGCAATGCAGCAATGCCAAAGCACCAGATTTCTCCCCAGACGCGATGACGGCCCAGCGCAGTGAGCATCAGGTTGACGCGGATATGCGCGCCTGCGTTCAACGCATAGGCGAGGCCAAAAAAGCTGGAAGCAGCCATGCAATAGCCAGCATAGCTCGTAGAGCCGGGGAAGGCGATGCTGGACCAGCGGGCACCCATCTGGGCACAGATGATCCCGAGCATGACGAGTAGGAAAATAGCGGAAATGATGCCGCCGAGTGTGTAAAGGCCGTCTAATGCTTTGCGTATAAAAGGTTTGCGCGTACCAAGCCATGTCAGCACTAAAACGATGAGAATAGCTGGGATGGCGATAAGGACGGCTTGCGTCGCGCGCCAGTCACAATCGAATCCGACTAGCTCTACGGCGTCACAGACGCCCTTGGCGATTGCCTTCATGGTAATTCGCTATCCCGTTCTCAGGAAGTCCGGGCGATGCCGGAAAAAGAAAAGCATATTCTATGCTGAAACTCGCCCCCACTAACGGGGGCGAGCGGTAAATTTGATCAAATCGTAGAGTTACTTGATCGCTTCTTTATAAGCTTTGACAACTTCACCACCGGATTCGCCGGCTGCGGTCAGCCATTCGGCGGTCATCGTTGCACCGATTTCCTTCAATTCCTCGACCAGTTTGTCGCTGGCGGGGCCGACTGACATGCCGTTTTCGGCGAGGCCTTTCATCGTGAAATCGGTGTATTGCTTTGAACGCCATAGGCCGGAATAGGCGGCGAGGTCAGCACAACCAGAAATCGCGTTCTGTTGGTCTTCGTCGAGGTCTTCCCAAGCGTCTTTGTTGACCATCACTGCGTTACGGGGCAGCCAGCCATCAACTTCGTAGAAATGCGTCAGGCTTTCCCAGACCTTGCGGTCATAACCGGTCGCGCCGGAGGAGATCATTGATTCCGCAACGCCAGTGGCGAATGCTTGGCTGATCTCGGCGGCTTCGATTTGCACAGGTATCATACCGGTCAGTTCAGCGAGACGTGCGGTTGCGGAGTTATAGGAGCGGAATTTAATGCCCTTCATATCAGCGACTTCATTCACTTCTTTCTTGAAGTAAAAGCCCTGAGGTGGCCATGGCACCGAATAGAGGAGGTGCAAATTCTGCTCATCAAGGGTTGCTTCGAGCGTTTTACGGGTAGCTGCAAACAGCTTTTCGGAGGCATCGAAGGAGGAAGCGAGGAATGGGATGCTGTCGATACCGAAGATCGGCTCCTCGTTCTGGTGCGCGGAGAGGAGGCGCTCGCCGATTTGGACCTGCCCGGTCTGAATGGCGCGCTTTATCTCGCCACCTTTGAACAGTGAGCCGCCGCCATGAACGGTGATATCAACGTCACCGCCGGTTGCGGTGCCCACACAGCGAGCAAAAGCTTTACCGTTCTGCGTGTGGAAATTGCTGTCGGAATAGGCCATCGGCATATCCCATTTTTCAGCCGCAACCGCAGCGCTCGTAGACAGTGTTGCCGCGACGGCTACCCCAATCATCTTCTTCATCATGTTCTCCCGAACCTGCGTTAAATCATTCTACACGCGAAACTGAACTCTCGCGCGCACAGGTGTCAACCATTGCGATAAGATTGACCAGTGTTTCATTAAGATTCGATGAAAGATGTTGCGTTGCCAACGGCATCCACGCATCTGTTGATCGTACATATCGTTACTAAAAGCGAAAGTTATTCTAAGCGCGATTTTAGCACAAAAGAGGGGATTTTTTGTGACTTCTGGTCTTAATATTGGTGTTGTTGGTGCTGGAATCGTTGGGGTTTCTACGGCGGAATGGCTGCGTCGAGATGGCCATAACGTTACATTGTTCGACAGGGTAAAACCGGGCAGCACAGAGCAGACAAGCTATGGCAATGCGGGGCTTCTGGCTCGCACGGCGGTGATTCCTGCATCCGTTCCCGGTATATTGCGCCATGTTCCGTCTATGCTGTTCGATAAGGACGGGCCACTTTTCCTGAAATGGTCATATCTGCCGAAATTGATGCCATGGTTGATCCCTTTTTTGCGCAATGGGCGAGAAAGTCGAGTGCGCGAGATTGCGGCGGCGCTGGACACGATTTTGGGCGATTCGGTGGATCAACACTTCGCGCTGGCCAAGGGAACGGCGGCGGAAACTCTGATTGAGACGGGTAACTACGCCTATATCTATAAAGATCGTAAGGGGTTCGAGAAGGATGCTTTTGGGTTTGCGATCCGGCGCGAGCATGGCGCAGAATGGGAAGAATGGGACCGGGACGCGCTACTGGAGCAAGACCCTAATCTGAGCGAGGATGCGGGTTTCGCTGTTGCCTTAAAGGATCACGGGTGGATTCGGGATCCGGGCGCGTATACCGCCGCGTTACTTGACGCCTTTCGGGCCGGAGGCGGCGTTTTCCGGCTTGGTGAGGTTTCGGATATTGCGCCGGGGGCCGAACGACCGTTGATCACAGCGGGGGGTGAGACGATTGCTTTCGATCATATTGTCGTTGCGTCGGGCGTCTGGTCGCGGCGCATGGCCGAAAGACTGGGCCATAAAGTGCCGCTGGAAGCCGAGCGCGGCTATCATATGATGTTTAAAAACCCCAGTCATAAGCCCTCTATCCCCTATATGATGGCCGATGCGAAATTTGCGGTGACGCCGATGGATGGCGGGCTGCGCTGTGCGGGATTGATAGAATTTGGTGGAATTGATGCGCCCGCCAGTGATGCGCCGCTGGAGATTTTTGAGCGGCGGATCAAGCGGATTTACCCATCGCTGACATGGGATAGCACAGAAAGCTGGATGGGGCGGCGACCTTCAACCCCCGATAGTCTGCCGCTGATTGGCCACAGCACCAAGGCAAAAGGCGTCTGGTTTGCCTTTGGGGCGCAGCATGTGGGGCTGACCTCCGGGCCGAAGACGGGAAGGCTGGTCGCGGATATGATCGCGGGCCGCACGCCGAATATGGATATGACACCGTTTGCCACGGACCGCTTCGACAGGGCATAAGGTCTAGATCATTTCTTACAGGGCCATCCCATGTATCAGTCGTTTGAAACCCCCTCCCATTCTGAGGGTGCCGCCCGTCTTAGTCTGCTGCGCGAGGAACTGGCACGGCGAGGGCTGGACGGTTTCATCGTACCCCGTGCCGATGCGCATCAAGGAGAATACGTTGCGGCCCGTGATGAGCGGTTGCGTTGGCTAACCGGGTTTACGGGGTCGGCAGGGCAGGCGATGGCGCTCACGGACCGCGCTGCAGTGTTCGTAGATGGGCGCTATACAATTCAGGCGGCGACCCAACTTGATACTGGCGCGTATGAAGTGGTGGCGATTGCTGAGACGACGGCGAGTGAATGGCTTGCAGGGGCGGCAGGGCAGGGGGCTGTGATTGGCTTCGATCCGTGGCTCGTGACGCCGCATCAACGGGATGGCATTGCGCCAGCATTGATGCGGATTGGGGCGACGCTGCGGGCGGAGCCAGATAATCCTATCGATGCAGTATGGGATGATCAGCCCGCTGCGCCGATGGGGGCAGCACAGGTGCATCCGGCGCATTTTGCTGGGGCATCCTCCGAGGATAAACGCAGGGATTTGGCGGCGGGATTTGCTGAGCAACGGCTCGATGCGTTCGTATTGACCTTGCCCGATTCGATCAATTGGCTGCTCAATATTCGGGGCAGTGATTTGAGCCATACGCCTGTGATGCTGGCCAATGCGATTTTACACAAGGACGGCAGCGTCGATCTTTTTGCCGACCCGGATAAGCTGAACGAGGCTGTACGAGCGCATCTGGGGGCACAGGTGCGTATCCATGAACCGGCGACGTTGTTGTCGGTATTGGCCGATGCAAAGTTTGCGCGGGTTGGGCTTGAGAAGGCCAGCGTGCCGGTAATCGTGGAGACGACATTGCGCGAGGCGGGGGCCGAGGTGGTTTGGCTACGCGATCCCTGCGTGATGCCGAAAGCGCGGAAAAATCCGGCGGAACAAGCGGGTACGCGCGCTGCGCATCTACGCGATGGGGCGGCGATGGCGCGGTTTCTGTGCTGGCTCGACCGAAAATCGGGTGGTGGCGAGCTAAAGGAGATCAAGGTCGCCAAGCGGTTGGAGAAATACCGCCACGAGACGGGGCAGTTACACGATATTAGCTTCGACACGATCTCCGCTTATGGGCCGAACGGGGCACAACCGCATTATCGGGTTAGCCGCGAGACGAACCTGACTCTGACACCGGGATCGCTGTATCTGATTGATTCGGGCGGGCAATATCAGGACGGGACGACCGATATTACACGGGTCGTAGCTGTGGGTGAGCCGCGCGACGATCATCGGCGGGCATTTACACTGGTATTACGTGGTATGATTGCGGTCAGCCGTGCGCGCTTTCCTGAGGGGACAACGGGGGTTCAGGTCGATGTGATGGCGCGTATGCCGCTATGGTCGGCGGGGTTGGATTTTGACCACGGGACCGGGCATGGCGTAGGCGCGTTTCTCGGCGTGCATGAGGGACCGGCGAGCTTGTCAAAACGCGGAACGGTGGCGCTGGAACCGGGGATGATCCTATCGAACGAGCCGGGATATTACAAAGAGGGCGATTTTGGGATTCGGATTGAAAATCTGTTGTTGGTTGAGCCGATGACGGTTCCTGAAGGTGGCGAACGGGGGATGATGAGTTTTGAAACACTGACACTGGCACCCATCGACCTGCGGTTGGTCGATGCGGATATTATGCGGGATGACGAGATCGCATGGCTCGATGCATATCACGAGCGGGTCTATGATGAACTGTATCCGATGCTGGACGATACGACGCGCGAGTGGTTGGAGAGGGTGACAGCTAAGGTTATGGAGTTTGCCGGATAGAACAGACATTCCCACAAATGCGGGAATGTCTTCAATCTCAAATAGATACCCGCCTGCGCGGGCATGGCAGCTATGTTTCTTCCGGCCCGCTCTCTGGTTCACCGGCATTGCCATCCGTTTGAGTATCCGGCGCTGTTCCCTCATCGGCATCTTCGGATTGCTCCGCAAGACGAGCGACGGAGACGACGTTTTCCTTGTCCGCTGTGCGCAGCATCCAGACGCCGCCTGCACTACGGCTGCGCACGGATACATCTGAGATGCCACAGCGAATTGACTGCCCAGTATCGGTGACGAGCATCACTTGATCCCCCTCGTCGACGGGGAAGGAGGCGATGATACGGGTTGCGCCTGCGCGGCTGTTACCGGAGATCGACATGGCCGCCACGCCCTGGCCACCGCGCCGCATGGGGCGGTATTCAAAGGCAGAAACGCGCTTGCCGAGGCCATTTTCGGCGATGGTAAGCAGGGTTTCTTCCTGTGCGGAAAGCTCGATATACCGCTCGTTCGTGAGGATCGTAGCTTCGCCTTCACCCTCTTCTTCAGGGGTATCTGTCGCCTCGTCGCCCGCCATGGCGCGGCGCATCTTAAGATAGCCGCGTGCTTCCTCGACGGTGTTGTCGACGCCGTTGATAACCGCCATGGAGACGATCTCGTCGCCCGCAGCCAGACGCATTCCACGCACGCCAGTTGAGTCGCGGCCCTTGAAAACGCGCACTTCGGTAACGGGGAAGCGGATTGCCTTGCCGAGGGCCGATGTGAGGAGGATGTGGCTGTTTTCGTTGCAGATTGACGCGGAAATGAGGCGCACGCCTTCGGGCAGCTTCATTGCGATCTTGCCGTTGGCCTTTACGTTGACGAAATCGCTCAATTCATTGCGTCGCACACCCCCATCTGAGGTGGCGAAGACGATCTGGAGCTTGTCCCATTCATCCTCTGGTGCATCCACCGGCATCATCGCAGCGATGGAGACGCCTTGCGCGATGGGTAGGAGGTTAACCAGTGCCTTGCCACGCGCGGTACGGCCACCTTGCGGTAGACGCCATACTTTCAGCTTATAGACGATGCCGTCGGTCATGAAGAACAAGACGGGCGTGAGGGTATTGGCGGAGAAGAGGCGGGTGACGAAATCTTCGTCCTTGGTCGCCATTGCCGACAGACCCTTGCCGCCACGACGCTGCGCCCGGTAATCGGCCAACGGGGTGCGCTTGAGATAGCCTGTATGAGTGGCGGTGACGACCATCTCTTCAGGCTCAATTAGGTCTTCATCGTCGAAATCGCCAAGGCTTTCGATGATTTCGGTACGGCGCGGTACGGCGAATTCATCGCGCACGGCCTTCATCTCATCGGAGATAATGGTGAGGATGCGTTCGCGCGAGCGGAGAATATCGAGGAAATCCTTGATCTTCAGAGCCAGCGTTTTCAGCTCGTCGGTGATTTCGTTTTGGCCCAAGGCCGTAAGGCGTTGCAGGCGCAGGTCTAGGATTGCACGGGCCTGAATATCGGAGAGGCGATAGGTGCCATCCTCGGCGATCATGTGGTCGGGATCGTCGATCAGGAGCAGATATTCGGCGATGTTCCCGGCGGGCCAGTCGCGCGCCATAAGCCGCTCGCGGGCTGTGGCAGGGTCTGGTGAGGCGCGGATCAGAAGGACGACTTCGTCCACATTCTCGACCGCAACGGCAAGGCCGCACAGGATATGGCTACGCTCACGGGCCTTGTTCAGCTCAAAAGCGGTGCGGCGGGCGACGACTTCCTCGCGGAAGGATAGGAAGCTACTGAGGATACGGCGCAGCGTTAGTTGTTCAGGGCGACCGTCATTCAGGGCCAACATATTCGCGCCGAAACTGGTCTGCATTGGTGTGAAGCGGTAAAGCTGGTTCAGGACGACTTCGGCGGTGGCATCACGTTTCAACTCGATGACCATACGCACGCCGTGGCGATCAGATTCGTCCTGTACGTGGGCGATACCCTCGATTTTCTTATCTTTAGCAAGCTCGGCAATACGGGCTTCTAGATTGGCCTTGTTTACCTGATAGGGTACTTCATCAATGATGATAGCCCAGCGATCTTTGCGAATTTCTTCTATATGCGTGCGAGCGCGCATGATGACGGAGCCGCGCCCTTCGTCATAGGCTTTGCGCGCACCGCTCTGACCCAAGATCAGGCCACCGGTCGGAAAGTCAGGACCGGGCAGATGCTCCATCAATTCGAGGCTGGTGAGGTCAGGATTCTCGATCAAGGCCAGTGTCGCATCGATCACTTCGCCCAAGTTATGCGGCGGAATGTTCGTTGCCATACCAACGGCGATACCGGCGGTTCCGTTAACGAGGATATTCGGATAACGGGCGGGCAGGACGGTGGGTTCACGGTCCTGGTTATCGTAGTTTGGTTGGAAATCGACCGTCTGTTTTTCGAGGTCTTCGAGTAGGGCGGTTGCAATCTTGGCCATGCGTACTTCGGTGTAACGCTGGGCGGCGGGGGGGTCGCCGTCCATCGAACCGAAATTGCCCTGACCATCAAGGATCATAATGGACATGGAGAAATCTTGGGCCATGCGCACAAGGGCGTCATAGACCGCCTGTTCCCCGTGCGGATGGTATTTACCGATCACATCGCCGACAACGCGGGCGGATTTACGGTAAGGCTTGTTCCACTCGTAGCCCGCCTGATCCATTGCATAGAGGATGCGGCGATGGACGGGCTTGAGGCCATCGCGCAAGTCGGGGATCGCGCGGCTGACGATCACACTCATGGCGTAATCGAGATAGCTGCGCTGCATTTCATCTTCGACCGAGATGGTCGGGCCGTCGAAATCGGGCCGCTGTGGCATCGGTTTCGGGTCTTCGCCGGAGCCGTCGTCGTTCTCGTCGCTCAAAGGAGTCACCGCCGTCTTCGGGAAGCATTCACAATTCGTTTATACTCTTACGCTGCCTGTCCCAAGGGTGCAACGACAAGGGCGTGATTCATGGTGATTGGACATGAAAAAACCCGATGGAGCGAACCATCGGGTTATTATCGTCACGGCTATAGCGATTTGCGCATTTGCTGGATCAAGTTTTCCACCAAAACTTGCGTGAAATCTGATGCTTTATGGATCAACGGTTGCGCAATTTACTGTAGAGCGGATCATTCTTTGGCTGTTGCCTCTTCGAGATAGGCGATGAGATCGGTAATCTGCTGCTCTTTACGCAGGCCAGCAAAAGCCATCTTGGTTCCTTTGACAACTTTTTTAGGTGCGGCAAGGAATGCCGCGAGAGTTTCTGCGTCCCATTCAACGCCGTATTCGACCATCGCTTTTGAATATTTGAAGCCGTCAAGAGTTCCTGCCTTGCGACCGAACAGGCCGACAAGGTGAGGGCCGACGCGATTCTTTTCTTTATCGACGACGTGGCAAGCCTTACATTTCTTGAAAACTTTTTTACCTTTTTTCACATCACCTTCGGCGAAGGCTGCGGTGGAAAAAGCAAGGCTAGCGAGTACGAGGCCAGTAGCACCGAATAGACGGGTAGCGGACATGAGATAGTCTCCAGATGAGCTGCGTTATGTTCCATTATAAGCCAGAGTGCTGACATGCCAAGCAAATTTCAGAGCGTGAACCCCTTGAAACCATTGTGTCACACCGCTTCCAAGGCGGCGACAATGCGTTCACTGGTCAATATTTGCGGCAGAAGGATTGGATCACCGTTACGGGGAAAAACAGCGTAGAGCGGCACGCCGACGCGCCCAAATTTTTCGAGCAAGGCGCTGATTTCAGGATCGCGTGCAGTCCAATCGCCGACCAGATATGTGACGCCGTTTTCTTTGAGGGCTTGTTGGAAATCGTCCCCAAATGCGATCTTCTCGTTGACCTTACAGGTGCCAAATGCGGACGTGACCCAGTGATTGCAATCAGGCCGATAGTGCATTGAGCGCGTATGTCTTACTAGTTTCCGCTGCGGCATTCAGGAGGAAACACGCAGGTGTTGGTCCAGTGACGCGATGGAGGGCCTCGTCGTATATCGGGCGTTGCTCAATCGTGAGCCGAGGGTAGGTTTCGTTGATGTACCTTAATTCCCTGTTCATGTCGATGGCTTGGCGCCGTCGCTCGCACTCAGTGAGGCGGTGATGAGTAGTGGGGCGCGCTAAGGAACTCGTGGTCTGCCATGCATTTGCAATATTTCGTGTATATGTCCCAGACCTCGAGTACGATGGGACCCCTTGGAAGTCTTCGGTGAAGTCTGCGATGAACTCTGCCCATAGCCGCAAGGCTGGGGCACCGTTGAGAACGAGTGTCGCGAAACGGCGACGCAGCTTTTGACCGGTTCTAGATGTACTTTTCTCATGCAGACATTGACTCAAGTCGTTATCTCCTTCTATGAGCTGCTGATGCCGTTGTGGTCGTTTGTCGGCGAACTGGAAGCGAGTGTGTTGGTGTGGTTGTTGTGCTCTGTTGCTTCTTCGCTCCTTGTTGCTGAACGCTGTTGTTTTACGGTGTGTTTCTACTGTTTCGAGAATCAAGTTGCGCTGAATTCTGCAAATTGAATCTACAACCATTCTATTAATGGAGTATGATGAAATGATAGTCACTGAACTTGAAGAACCGGTGCGGCGAGACTGGGGGGGTTCCTCCGAGAGGGGCAACTCCCGTCGCGCGCGCCTCGCCCCCTGATTGGTCGAGGGCGGGCGGGGTGTGAACCGTCGGCCAATGGGATTGGGGCTCGGAAAACGCAGGGATGAAAGCCATATGTCAATAATATTATAACAAATATATTACATTACAACGGCTGTGAGATCGAACAATTCGTCGAAACTCATATTTTCAAGCTGTGTATGATACTCTGATTGCGCGTGTTATTGGATGTGTGTCCTCATTTAGGATGTAGGTCGGCGACCCCCCTTAGAACTAGCTTGTACCAGGGTCAACAGGGGGTGATATTGAATCAATCTGTGCACGGAAACTGTAAAACCCGCTCGCTGTTACGGGGACAAAATCTGACGGCTGTGGAATGCATCAGTTCATCATGTACATAATGTAATACAATAGGCGTATACATGGCTTTCATCCCTGCGTTTTCCGAGCCCCAATCCCATTGGCCGACGGTCACCCCCCCACCCGCCCTCGCCCAATCACGGGGCGAGGCGCGCGCGGTGGAAATTGCCCCTCGGGACCCCCCCTCCCCCCGATCCCACCGCACCCGGGGATAATTGGTCCCCATCCCCGGTTTATACATCCTTCTATATCTCTACAATTCCGATACCCCGGGGACGAAAATTGAGTTCTCCCGGGTCGACACCGCCCCCTACGGTGTGGAAACCCCAATCCCACGGGCCGGTCGCTGGCTGGCTGCGGCGCGTATCGGGCAACTGGTAGAGGGAGGGCAACTC
>CALFVD010000078.1 GCA_937928005.1 uncultured Neomegalonema sp.
ATAAATAATCCCAGATTACTTCTCCATTAGCAGCCAATTCATAGTTTCTTTGAGCTATGTAAATATCTTTACCAGGTATGCTTTCATTATCATCGTCCCAATAAACTATGTCTCCTTCTTCCGTAAATCGATACCTAGATCTTTTTAATATTCCTGCTGATTCTTCGTTCATTGTTTGGAAAATAGCGTCGACGTGATCTTCTTTATAATCATACATATACAAGGATCGCCTGGCAAAGGGCGAGGCCGCGCTGGCCCGTGTGGATATCTCCACCGGCGAAATCGCGGTTGCCGCCGTCAGTCATCTCGGCACCGATCTGGCGCGCCTGTCACCGTCGGAGATCCTCGTCAGCGACCGCGCCTATGAAGGCTGGATCGCCAATGCCGATGACACCCTGCCGATGCTCGAATCCGCCGCCCGCGTCACCCCATTGGGCACCGCCAGCTTCGACAGCACCAGTGCCGAAAAACGCCTGCGCGACCTCTACAAGGTCCGCTCGCTCGATGGTTTTGGTGCCTTCACCCGCGCGCAACTCAGCGCATTGGGCGCATTGGTCGATTACATCGCCATCACACAGGTCGGCGCAGCCCCTCACCTTTCGCCCCCGCGCGTGGAGGCCAGCGGCGACGCCATGCGCATCGACGCCGCCACCCGTCGCAACCTCGAGCTTGTCACGGGGCCGGAGGGCACGCGCAAAGGTTCGCTCCTCGCCACCACTGACCGCACCGTTACAGGCGGCGGCGCGCGCCTGCTCGCCGCCCGCCTCGCCGCCCCGCTAACCGACCCCGCCCGCATCCACGCCCGCCTCGATGCGCTCGCCCTCTTCCGCGATGACAGCGCGTTGACCGAAGACATTCGCGCCATGCTGAAGGCCGCACCCGATATCGCCCGCGCCCTCTCCCGCCTATCGCTGAGCCGGGGCGGTCCCCGTGATCTGGCGGCCCTACGCGATGGGCTAGACGCCGCCACCGCCATCGCCACCCGCCTCGAAGCCCTGATGGACCCGCCCGAACAGGTTGCCCGCGCCGAGACGATGCTCACCGGCCATGACGCGCTCACCGAAACCCTGCGCGCCGCTCTCACCGCTGAGCCGCCCCTCCTTGCCCGCGACGGCAACTTCATCGCCGAAGGCCACGATACGGCGCTAGACGCCGCCCGTTCTTTGCGCGATGACAGCCGCCTCGTCATCCGCGACCTCGAATCCCGCCTCAAATCCGAGACGGGCATCACCCCGTTGAAGGTAAAATTCAACAACGTCCTCGGCTATTTCATCGAGACGCCCACCGCCCCCGGCGAAGCCCTCGCCAAAGACCCCGCCTTCATCCATCGGCAAACCATGGCCAGCGCCATGCGCTTCACCACGCCCGAACTTGCCGATCTCGATACCCGCATCGCCCAGGCCGCCAGCGAGGCCACCACCCGCGAACTCGCCCTGTTCGAGACGTTACGCGAAACCGCCCTCGCCAGCGCCGACGCCATCGCGCGCACCGCCCAAGCCCTCGCCATGCTCGACGCCACCGCCGCGCTAGGCGACCTCGCCGCCGCCCAAGGCTGGACCCGCCCGAAGATCGACGCCTCGGACGCCTTCCATATCGAGGCAGGCCGCCACCCCGTTGTCGAGGCCGCGTTGACCGCCGCCAACGAGACCTTTGTGGCCAATGATTGCAATCTCGGCGAGGATCGCCTCTGGATGCTGACCGGTCCCAACATGGCCGGTAAATCCACCTTCCTGCGCCAGAATGCCCTGATCGCCATCCTCGCCCAATGCGGCAGCTTCGTCCCCGCCACATCAGCCCATATCGGCGCGCTCGATGCCCTCTACAGCCGCGTGGGTGCCTCCGACGACCTCGCCCGTGGCCACTCCACCTTCATGGTCGAGATGGTCGAGACGGCCACGATCCTCAACCAATCTACCGCCCGCTCGCTGGTGATCTTGGATGAAATCGGGCGCGGCACAGCCACCTTCGACGGCCTGTCCATCGCTTGGGCCGTCCTCGAACACCTGCATGATGTCAATGGCTGTCGCGGTCTCTTCGCCACCCATTACCATGAGTTGACAGAACTCGCCGCCCGTTTGAGCCACGCCCGCAACGCCGCCATGAAGGTTGCCGAATGGGAAGGCGATATCGTCTTTCTCCATGAGGTCGAACCCGGCGCCGCCACCCGCTCCTACGGCGTTCAGGTCGCCAAGAAAGCGGGGCTGCCCCCGGCGGTCATCGCCCGCGCGCGTGACGTGTTGGGGCGGCTGGAAAAAGGCGATGCCAAGGGCGGCGAAGCCCGCATCCGCGCCATCGTCGATGACCTCCCCCTCTTCGCCGCCATCGCACAGGAACCGCCCGACGCGCCGACCGATGCCGTGAGGGAAACGCTAGGATCGCTCGACCCCGACGCCCTATCCCCCCGCGAAGCGCATGAGGCATTGTACCGGCTCAAAGGATTGCTCGACCGATAAGCCACGCTCAGAAGATCAGATTTATCATCCCCAGCGAGACGAACAGGAACAACACGGTCATAATCCCCCCCGCCCGCATGAAGTCGACCACCCGATAGCCCCCCGGCCCCATGATGAGCGCGTTCACTTGATGCGTCGGGATCAGGAAGGAATTGGAGGTCGATATCGCCACGGTCAGCGCGAACAGCGCCGGATCACCTCCCGCACCAAGCGCGATATTGACGGCCAGCGGCACCAGCAGCACCGTCGCCCCCACATTCGACATGATCAGCGTGAAGACCGTGGACAGTACCGCCACCATCGCCTGAATAACCCATATCGGCATCCCGTCCAGCACGTCCAGCGCATGTGCCGCGATCCATTCGGCGGTCCCCGTCGACTGCACCGCCTGCCCCAGCGGGATCAGGCTGGCGAGCAGGAAGACAGTGTTCCAGCCCACCGCCCCATAGGCTTCCTCAATCGACAAGACCCGGCTAACGATCATCCCGACCGCCCCGACCAACAGGCATAGCGACAGGCGCATATCGGTAAACAGGATCAGGCTCAGCGCAATCAGAAAGAACGCCAGCGCCCACCCGACCTTCTGGGGCCGCAATTCTTCGCGTGGGTAATCCGATGTCACGACTACGAAATCGGGGTTTTTCTCCAATCGCGTCAGCGCGCTCCAAGTGGTGTGACAAACCAGCAAGTCGCCGGGCTTATAGGGGGTGCGCCCGATCTGCTCACGATCCATCGTCTGCACCTCGCCCCCGCGATAGATGACCAGCGGCGATAGGCCGATGGCCTTGCGGATGACGATCTCACGTCCGGTCTTGCCGATAATGCTTGAATCCGGCGGGATCACCACTTCCGCAATCCCGGCCTTATCCGCCCCTAATGTCTCGCTGAATTGCTGAAGCTCTGAGGATTCGGTCAAGTCATGCTCGTCAAGAAACCGGTCAAGCGCATGGGCTTCGGCGATAACGGCCAGCCGCGCAGGGGCGGCGATCTTCAGGTGCCGAACCGGCGCGATGAATGTATTGCCTTGAAACAGAGTAGCGATGATCTGGATGCCGTAACGCTGTTCGAGTTCATCAATGGTCTGGCCCGAAATCGCGCTGCCTTCTGGGACGAAAACCTCGTGAATTTCACCCCTAAGCCCATAGGTCCGGCTCAGGTAGTCGAGCATCGTGCGGCCCTTACTGCCATTATCCGCCGACCCCGACGGCAAGACAAGGCGCCCGAAGATCACGAAATAAAGGATACCCGTCGCAATCAGTGCAAGGCCCACCGGTGTCACCGAGAGCAGCCCGAACGGCTGCATCTGTCGGTCGGGTGGTAGCGATACGTTGATGCTGACCAGCAGGTCATTCAACAGGATCAGCGGCGACGACCCCACCATCGTCATCGTGCCACCCAATATCGCACAGAACCCCATCGGCATCAGCAGCCGTGACATTGGTAGGCCCGTCCGCGCCGATATTCGGCTAACCACCGGTAGGAACAGCGCCGCCGCACCCACATTCTGCATAAAACTCGAAATCACGCCCACGGTCGCCGAGATTAACGAAACGATCCGCGATTCCGTCGAGCCGCCCGTGCGCGTGATCCATGACGCGACGACCGACATCACACCCGTCCTGTCCAAACCAGCGCCGACGATCATCACCGCGATAATCGACATCACCGCATTACTCGCAAAGCCATCGAAGAGGTGATGAACATCAACGAGATTCTCTAATCCCGGCAGATAGGAGAGACAGCCCAGCAGGACCATAATCAGAATAGCAGCAAGATCGACGCGGACGATTTCCGAGACGAAGAGAGCCATAGTGAGGCCGAGTATGGCGAGCACGACGGACATCTCGTACGTCAGAACGATTTCCACGATGCCTCCCTTGTCGCCCAAGCCGGGACCGCAGGATTTTCCTTTCGCGGCACGGTTCGTCGAAGCGTAAACGCCAGAACGAAGAAAGCAATGATTACGTCACAGATACGAATGGCCCGGAACATGCTTGGGATGAAGAGTAAAGTTACTCTGAGGTTCATCATGTCTGAATTTATCGCCTGCCTGTCCGATCCCGCCTGCCCCGGTCGTATTGAGTTGATCGCCTCTCGCCATGATCCCCGCCTTGAAGCGGGCGAGGGCTTTGCCATGCTACGCGAACGCGGCTGGCCAACCATCGAATGGACGCTGAAGGTCGCTGACCGTAACGCCACCATATCGGCGCTATCACAGGCGTTAAGCCATGCCCATTGCGGTAACGGGTATTACACCTGTCACCCAATGGATGCACGGGGCAAGGCCATCGCGCTCACCACCCAGCGCCCGGCACCAAAGCCCGTCGGTCTGCTCACCCGTCTGGGGTTACGCCGCCGCGTCGCCTGAACCGGATCAGGCTTTGGATAGCACCCACTTGCCGATCAGCACCGGCAAGAACGCCTCCACCGCCGCCGTGACGACGATCATTGGGTCGTCGTCACCGCCGAGGGATAGCCCGCCTTCAACCGCCGATACCTCGGCCCGTCCACGCGGCATATGCGCCGTGATCCGGGCGATATCGACCGCTGCGGGATCATGGGTGCCGATGGTGACTTTCACCCGCATCTGCGAATGATCCATCCCGATAGACCCAAAGATCGGTAGCGACGAGCGCCGCATCGCATCATCCACCGCGCGGATCGCGGCCTTGGTCACATCACCGCCATGCAGGTCGGTGCCCATGCCCATCTCGATAATAATTCTTTGTTCGGTCATGCGGCTGGTTCCATATCAAAGCTAACGGTGATGGCTGCATTCGCGATAACCGTCGGCTGCCCACCGTCACTACGGGGCACGTCCAGCCCCCCGCGCGTTGTGATAATATTCGGCTGGCCATAGGGGAATAATGCGGCGACAGCCTCCGTATCCACCGCCGCCGGATCGGCCACCCCAATGGTCACATCGAGGATCATCGCCTCCTTCGGAAACCCGAATAATTCGGCCACATTGATCGAATTGCGCCACAGCGCATCACGCACGGCCCGACACGCGGCTTCGGTATAATCGCGCCGCCGCAGCGACGTGCCGATACCGAATTCAACCAGCATTTTCTTTTTCATGTCGCCATTCCATTGATGAGGCTAAGGGGCAAATCGGGCGAGGCCGGATAAGCGGCGCGGCTATGGCTCAGGCCCAGCCCCAGCGCCGCTTCGGCCAGCTTATAGGTCAACGGCCCCGGATTGATGACCGGCACGGACAATGCTTTGGCCAGCGCCGCATGGGCCTCATGCATCGTGGTTGAGCCGAGCAAAATCGCCTGCGCCCCATCCTCCTCAATGCATCGCCGCGCCACCGCCTCCAATGCCGCAATCACATCCCCCGCTTTGTCGCCCAATAGCCCTTGATTATCCGGTTCATGGTCGATCCAGCGGATCGAGGCGCAATGGTCGGTCAAGCGCAGGTCGCGCAGCGTCTTGGTATACAGATGCGTCCAATGCGGCCACATCGCCAATATCGAGAACCGATCCGCGAACATCAGCGCCGTCAGCATCGACGCCCGGCCCGGCCCGATCACCGGAATATCGAGGGCCGAGCGCAGCGCCGCGACGCCGCTATCGCTCATCGTGTCGATGCACACCGCATCGAACCCCCGCGCCTGCGCCGATAACCCCGCCTGCATCACGCCAAAATCCGCAAGGGCCATATCGGCGGCACTCACGTAATGCTTTGGCGCAACCCGTACACTTTCAAACTCAAAGGCAATGCCGGGGCCAAGCCGCACCCCCGATAGCTGTGCCCGGCGCAAGGCTCGGTTATCCTCGCTCATCGGGAAGGGCACGATGACAAGCACTTTGGGCATGGGCGAATCCTTGTTGTGCGGGCACCGTAAAGCTATTCCCCGCCCCCACGCCAGCCCCCCAATCACTAAAACCCCAAAACCCCCACCAACCACCCCACTTCATCTCATCCCTTTTCAAATCGTCATATTCAGTATTCTATGGAATATGTGACGTATTGCATAGAATGGTTGAGAATACCGACTCGCTTGAGCGGATGGCTAGGTCATGCAACGCTGCATCCATGATCGACATTCTCGCCCGCTTTGCCGCCGAGACGCCCAGCGAGGACATCCCCGCCGCTGTCCGCGCGCGCGCCGCGCTGATCCTTGCCGACAGCATCGGGGCCATCGTCGGCGGCATGGCCGAGCCAGAGGTCATCGCCTTCACCGCGCGGCTTGGAGCGGGCGATACCACCATTCCCGGCACTCCCCAGCGCGCCGCCCCCGCTCAGGCGGCCTTGCTGATGGGCACCGCCGGGACGTGGCTGGAAATGGACGAGGGCAACCAATTCGCCAAAGGCCACCCCGGAATGCACACCATCCCCGCGATGCTGGCCTTCCCCCCGGCGCAGGTCAGCGGCCCCGACTTCCTCGCCGCCCTCACCATCGGCTACGAGATCGGCGCACGGGTCGGCATCGCCTCGGCCCTCAACCCCGCCATGCACCCCCATGGCACATGGGGCACCCTCTGCGCGGCGGTCGCGGTTCAGCGCCTTGCCGGAGCCGATGCCCCCCGAATGCGCGAAGCCATCACCATCGCCTCGACCTTGGGCCTCGCCACCAGCCGCCGCACGATGCTGGAAGGCGGCACCGTCCGCAACCTCTTCGCCGGGGTCTCAAACCAGATGGGCCTGACGGTGCATGACATGCTGGAGGCCGGATTTACCGGCTCGCAGGATGACCTCTCCCATGTCTACGGGCGCGTCGTCTCGGACCATTTCGACCCCACCGCCATGACCGACGCCCTCGGCGAGCGATGGGAGGTATCGCGCAACTATTTCAAGCTCCACGCCTGCTGCCGCTACAACCACGCCGCCCTCGATGCGCTCGCCATGCTCGGCCCCCTCAATCCGGCGCAGGTCGCAAACGTGCATGTCGAGACCTATGGCCTCGCCGCCGAATTGTCCGACCCTGCCCCGCGCAACGTGCTGGCGGCGAAATTCTCCGTCCCCTTCGCCATCGCCACCACCCTCCTCAACCGCTCCAGCAAGGTCGGCAGCTTCACCCTTGATCAAGTACAACGCGAGGACATCCGCGCCCTAGCCGCCCGCGTCACCGTCACCGAAGACCCGGCGCTCAGCGCGATGCTACCAGACCACCGCCCCGCGCGCATCACCCTCACCATGCAAGACGGCACCACCGTCGAGGCAGTCACCGAAACCAATCGGGGCGACTGGGCCGATCCATACGGCGAAGGCGATATCCGCGAAAAATACGACAGCCTCACAGCCCGCCGATGGCAGGACAGCGCCTCCGCCCACGTATGGGACGCAGCCATGACGTTAGACAATGCGGACACCCTCGCCAACCTACAAGATGCCATCACGGCGGCGAATCTGGCCATAGCATAGGAGCCACCCATGCGAACCATCACCATCGGCGCGGCACAGATGGGGCCGAACCAGCGGGCCGATACCCGCGCGGATATCGTCGCCCGCATGATCGCCCTACTTGACCAAGCCGCCGCACAGGGATGCGACCTCGTCGCCTTCCCCGAACTGGCGCTCACCACCTTCTTCCCCCGCTGGTACATGCAGGATCAGGCCGAAGTGGATACGTGGTTCGAGCACGCCATGCCCAACGCAGCGACGCAGCCCCTATTCGACCGCGCCCGCCACCACGGCATCGCCATCAGCTTCGGCTATGCCGAACTGACGCCCGACGGCCACCGCTACAATACCTCGATCCTCACCGACTGCGCGGGCCAGATTGTCGGCAAATATCGCAAAATCCACCTCCCCGGCCATGACGAGTACGACCCGGAGCGCAGCTTTCAGCACCTCGAAAAACGCTACTTCGAGCCGGGTGATCTGGGTTTCAACGTCTGGCGCAACATGGATGCGTGGATGGGCTTATGCATCTGCAACGACCGCCGCTGGCCCGAAACCTATCGCGAGATGGGGTTGCAGGGCGTCGAGTTGGTGCTGCTGGGCTACAACACGCCCTCGGTCAATTCACAGGCGGGCGATGAAGGCCCGGAAAAGCGCCTGTTCCATTCCGAACTTTCGATGCAGGCCGGAGCCTACCAGAATTCCACATGGGTCATCGGCGTCGCAAAGGGCGGCGATGAAGACGGCCACCCCATGATCGCGGGCAGCGTCATCGTCGATCCCGAAGGCCAGATCGTCGCCCGCGCCCAGACCGACGGCGACGAACTCCTCGTCCACCCCTGCGACATGGACGCTTGCACCTTCGGCAAACAAACCATCTTCGATTTCAAACGCCACCGCCGCCCCGAACATTACGGGCGCATCACCGGGCAAGTGGGGGCGATAACACCGGATGGGAAGGCATTGTGACCCTAGACCTCGTTATAACGGGCGGCACCATCGCAACGGCAACTGACACGTTTCGCGCCGATATCGGCATCCGGGGCGGGCGCATCGCCGCCATCGGCGAGGGGCTATCCGCCCCTGACACCATCGACGCGACCGGCCAACTCGTTCTGCCCGGCGGGATCGAGGCGCATTGCCACATAGCCCAGGAATCCGCCTCCGGCCTGATGACCGCCGATGATTACGAAACCGGCTCCATCTCCGCTGCCTTCGGCGGTAATTCCAGCTTCATCCCCTTCGCCGCCCAGCAGCGCGGCCAGTCCGTCGCCGATACCATCGCGCTTTATGACAGCCGCGCGACGGGCAAATCGGTGATTGATTACAGCTATCACCTCATCATCACCGACCCAACAGAACAGGCCGTCACCACCGATCTTCCGGCGGCCTTCACGCGGGGCATCACCTCGTTCAAGGTCTTCATGACCTACCCCCTCTTGGCCGTGGACGACACCCAGTTCCTCGCCGTCCTTGCCTGCGCCGCCGAGCATGGTGCGCTCACGATGGTCCATGCCGAGAATATGGGTATCATCGCCAAGGCCACCGCCGACCTGCTCGCCGCCGGAAAGACCGCCCCCAAATATCACGCTCCCAGCCATCCCCCGCTGGCCGAGATTGAGGCGATCAACCGCGCCATCTGCCTCGCCCGCACGGCGGATGCCCCCCTCCTGATCGTCCATGTCTCCACGCCGGAAGGGGCCGCGCTGGTGCGCGAGGCGCGGGCGGCGGGCCAGCCGATCTACGGCGAAACCTGCCCGCAATACCTGTTCCTGACGGCGGATGACATCGACCGCCCCGGCTACGAGGGCGCGAAATACGTCTGCTCGCCCCCCTTGCGCGACGAAGCGACCCAACAGGCGCTGTGGCGCGCCATCGAGACAGAATCCCTCTCCCTCGTCTCCTCGGACCATGCCCCCTACCGCTATGACGACACCGGAAAATTCGCCGCCAGCCCCGCGCCGACCTTTGCCCAGATTGCCAATGGAATGCCGGGGATCGAGCTGCGCCTACCCATGCTGTTCTCCGCCGGAGTGCGAACGGGCCGGATCACTCTCAACCAGTTCGTCGCCTATGCCGCCACCAACGCCGCGCGCCTCTACGGAATGCCCCGCAAAGGCACCATCGCCATTGGCGCGGATGCCGATATCGCGATCTGGAACCCTGATGAGACGCGCGTTGTCCGCCATGCTGATCTGCATGACGCGATGGATTATACCCCCTATGAAGGGATGGGCGTCACCGGCTGGCCCGTCACCGTGCTGAACCGGGGCCGTCGCATCGTCGAGAACGGCGCATTGCTGGCGAAGCCCGGAGATGGGGCGTTCGTCGTCCGCGAACCGCATAGGAAAACCGCCCATGCATGATCTCCTCCTCACCGGCGCGCGCATCATCGACCCGGCCAGCGGCCTCGACGCCATCACCGATATCGCCTTCACAGACGGTAAGGTCGCGGCCATTGGCGCAGATATCGGCCCCGCTAAGGATACCCGCGATGTCACCGGCCATATCGTCACCCCCGGCCTGATCGACCTGCACACCCATGTCTATTGGGGCGGCACCTCGCTGGGCATCGACGCGGTGGAATTCTGCCGTACCAGTGCCGTCACAACCGCCGTCGATACCGGCAGCGCGGGGCCGGGCAATTTCGCCGGGTTTCGTCGCCACGTCATCGACCCGTCGCCCGTGCGCATCCTCGCCTATCTGCATGTCAGCCATGCGGGCATCTTCGGCTTTTCCAACCGCGTGATGGTGGGCGAGAGCGAGGATCTGCGCCTCATGGACCCCATCACCACAGCGGAAGTGGCCGATGCCAACCGTGACGTGATCGTCGGCATCAAGGTCCGTTTGGGCCGCCACACTTCCGGCATCCACGGCATGACGCCCTTTGAATATGCGCTACAGGTGGCCGAAGAAACTGCCCTGCCGATTATGGTCCATATCGACGAGCCGCCGCCATCTTATGAAGGCGTCGTCGCCCGGATGCGCCCCGGCGATGTGCTGACCCATTGCTTCCGCCCCTTCCGCAACACGCCCTTGGCGGCGGATGGTTCGGTACGGGCCGAAGTTCTCGCCGCCCGCGAACGCGGCGTGATCTTCGATATTGGGCATGGCATGGCGTCCTTCTGCTTCCGCACGGCGCGGGGGATGCTGGATGCCGGGTTCGCGCCCGACACCATCAGTTCCGATGTTCATGCCCTATGCATCGACGGCCCCGCCTTCGATCAGGTAACGACCCTCTCGAAATTCCTCGCGCTAGGCATGGATTTGCCCGCCGTCATCGCCCGCAGCACGACCGCCCCCGCCGCCGCGTTGAGACGCCCCGATCTTGGCACCCTCGCCATCGGCGCAATAGGCGAAGCCGCGATCCTGTCGCTGGAGGAAGGCGATTTCACCTTTACCGATGCCGTCGGCGGCGCGCTCTCCGGCACGCAGCGTATTACCGCCGCAGGCGTCGTTCTTGGTGGCAAATGGTGGCACCCAACAACGTGACCTGTGCCATAATGTTTCATCGTGACATTTCTCTATTACCCCTTAGAACAGAGGTATACGAGAATAAGAGGGCAACGATAATGACGACAAAGACAAAATTCCTGATTTCTGCAGCGGTCGCTCTGGCACTAACCGGGTGCCAAAATACGATGCTCGATACGACGGCGTCCAGCAAGGCGTCCGTGGGCGATGACGTCATCGCGAGCCAGCGCCTTGCGCTCGCCACCAGCACCGCTGGCACCGGCACTGGGCCACAAGCCCCCCGCGACCTCGAAACGCTCGCTGGCGCGAACCCGGTCCGCTTCGCCACTGCACCGGTCTACACCTCGATGAACCTGTGCAACATCCACTTCCACGAGAATGCCGAGCACCGGGGCGGTGAATTCACCACCTATGCCGGTAACGGCGATGGCAAAGGCGCGGGCACAGGCTTCCGCTACAACGGCACCCTGTCCCCGGCGGAGGTCACACCCTATGGCCGCGTCGTTGGCGCAGGCAAATACGGCGATCTGGCCCCCGGCGATACGATTGAGTTGCATTACGTGCATACCAGCGCGCCGATTACGCCGGGTCCGACCTTGGGATCGTGCCTCAGCGACGACGTGCCGGAACCGTTCCTCCGCGTGGAAACGCAGGTCTACGTGCTGGTCAACGACGAGACCGCCGCCGACTTTGTCGAGCTTAACCGTGTCGAGAATATCGGCGGTCTGTATCAGGCGGTCAATATCCCCAACGATACCGGCACGCCAATCCAGTATGCAGGCTCGACCACCGGGCCGACCTATAACGAGAAACCCTCGCCTTTCAAGGTGTCGTGGAGTGTTCGCCCCCGGATCAAGAAGGTCTCGATCACCAGCGTCGAGAGATGGCTTGCCAGCAATATCTTCGAGGAGAAAGACGCCCACGGCGTGCGCAATCTGGTCGTGAATCCAGAGCTGATCTCCTCGATCAACTGATACCTTCGACCAAATCAGTAACCTGCATCCCCGGCGCAAGGCCGGGGATGCTTTATTCAAGCGTGTTGTGTTTAAGTTGGTTTACATCTGCGCATAGACCGCAAGCCCCACAACCAGCAGCATCGACACCGCCATCGCAACGTTGATCCCTCGCTGCGTCCGCGCGGGCAGGTCCAGCCGCCGCAGCGTCACCCCCGCCCATAACCATGCCAAATGCAGCACGACCCAAATCGCATCCATGATGATGATCTTGATGATGATCTCGGCCACCGGCGCTTCGGGCATAAAAGCAAATCCCGAAAACAGCGCGGTACTGACGGCATAGGCTTTGGGATTTATCGCCTGAAGCGCCAGCCCATCGCGCACCCCCGGCGCTCGGCTCGCCTCGATGAAGGCCAGTTTCGACCCTGCAAACGCGATCTTTGCGGCCAGATACAGCAGATACATCACCGATGCCCAAGCCAGCACCGTGCGCAACCACGGCACCGCCAGCGCCGTTGCCGCAATCCCCGATATCACCAAGAGCGCCACGGTATTATGCCCGATGAACAGCCCCGTGATATATCGCAGACCGGGCTTATAGCCATAGGCCGACCCAATCCCCGCCACCGACAGAACCCCCGGTCCCGGCGTGATGATGAGAAAGAAGACGGCGAGGGCAAATTCGATCATGGGAAAAGGGGTAGCAGGCGCTTCACGACACGGAAAGAGCCGTTACACATCCCATACTGCCCAAAAAGTCACCGGAGCGCGAAACCACGCCCCGGTCTTTAGATTATACCGGTGCCTTGGCGATTTACCGTTATGGGACTTCCCTCCCCGGCCTTGATCCTACCGGCTTCACACATCTGATTGCGAATGAATCTAATTTCCAATCTTAATAAGACGTCTGGCAAGGATCATCCCAGGGATACAAATGCACAGAATATAGGCAGCCACCGTTGCCCATATCGCCCCAGCGGCACCGATTCTTTGGATTAGGATGATGCTGAGCGGTAAGTTCACAATCATCATCGCAATGTTCATATAAATCTGTGGGTAGCGGATATCCAGGCTGACCAGCAGGGTCGAAATAACCCCAACTACGACCAGAACAGGCGCATAGGCCACCATCCCCAGCAACAATAGTGGATAATCGCTAAAATTACGCCCAATCCACAGATTAAGGACAGGCTCCTGCACGAGGTATAAGAAGGTCGTAAATATTAGCCCCGCAACAATAGACAGCCCTAGCGTCCAATAGAATGTGCGCCGAACCCAAGCATTGTCTCCCGCCGCTTTGCGGGCCGCAAATTTAGGCCAGAGGACCATAAGAAACAAGTTTACCACCATGTAAGGCATAGTGAACAACTGCGAAAAGATAGCATAGGGTGTGATCTGGGCTACATCGGTGAATATGCCAATCAACAGTTGATCCGCATTGATGGCAAATGCCTGCGTCAACGAAATGCAAAAGAATACAAACCCCGCGCCCAGCAATGTGCGCCCTGTACTCCACTCGAATTCCTTCATGCTCAGGGCAAACTGTCGTTCGCGCAACAGGAAGAAAAGCGAGCCGAGCGCCTTGACCACCATGGGCGTCAGTAGAGCCGCGCAGCCGAATGCCGCAATGCCTAGATCAAATGCCCGAACCAGCAGCAAAGCTGGCACAATCGATGCAAAGGCCGCCGCATCCCACAGTCCAACTCCCGTCGCGCGGCTTAGGCCCATTCGGAACTTGAGGACGACATTGACCGGCATAGTAAGAGTTAAGGCCAGCACCGCTATTGCAGCGATGACCGTTGCATCCCCTCCCAGCGCCTCACCGTTGAACTCGAGGATCGCACCCCAATCGACAAGAAAGGACATTGGCAACAGGATGGCCAGAAGCAGCACAGCCACACCAGTCGTGATTAGGAAACCCGTAGACAAGATTACCGATAATGCCCGATTATCCCCTGCGGCGCGTGCGCGGGCCGCTGCACTGATCAGGCCGTAACTGATCCCGCCGTCGGCCACACCGTTGAGCATTAACACAGAGGACGTGATCGCCGCCCATAGGCCGTAACGCACCTCGCCCAGATATCCCAGTGCCAGTGGCACAATCAGCAAATTAGCCGCAATCGACGACGCTCTGGCTAAACCTAGGGCAGCAGCAGGGCCAAAAAGGGATGATTTTGACATCAATTCGCAGTATTAAAGTAATTTCGAGGACAATAAATAATGTATTGGCCGGTTTGGAAACTGCGGCAAAATAAAAATACGATGCATTCTGAATACCTTAAGCGAGCCGTGGATCACTATCAGGGCCGCTTAAGATCCTTTCATGCACGTACCAGGCATCGAACGCCGAATGATTCATCAGAACCCGACGATAACCATGCGGCGTCAGCATCGCATCGAGCTGAGCAATCTTTTCTTTATTAAAATTATGCTCGATGGCCATAAACCCAAATTCCCAAGCGCCAAGATCGAGGCTTTCGAGAATCGCGATCTCATTGCCTTCGGTATCAAGAGACAAGAAATCGATGGACCGAGGTGCCTGCGCTTCCTCAAGGATCTGGGACAAGGGAGCGATTTCGACATCGTAAGTGATGACATTACCGCCGCGAGCCTGCGCTTGCGTTTCATCAAGGCTGGAGAATTCACCCTCCACATGCTCAGAAAAACGCACATGCGTCTGATCGGAAAGACCAGCCGCTCGCGTGTCTAATCTCGCCTTACGGTTTGCGCGTATGTTGTCATGCGATGACCGGTTAGGCTCGACCAGAAGCCCGCCCCATCCGAACGCCTCTTCGAGCATGTAGGTGTTCGAGATATCGACTCCGTTTCCGACACCAACCTCGACGAAATATCCATCACGCTTTTCATTATGCACGAGCAAGCAGACGAGATCTTGAAGGATCTGCGACCGCGAGATGGAAAAATGCCGCTGCATAAGGTCCGCGCTATTAGGCGAGAGCGTACCGGCGATGCGTGTAGCGGTCAGGAACCGCTGGAAAACCGCATTATCAGCACGGGCTAGGCGCATCGCGTAATTCTGCGCAGCGATATTCTCTGGGTCGGCGGCAATCGCCTTCGCAGCAAGGTTGGACGATTTTCCCATGCGTGCCATCAGGAGCAATGCAGGCGAGAAAAGACTACCGGCAGCTTGGCGTATGTGTGAACTCATGGGATATTCCTAGCGAAAATAAATGGCGTCGAATTGAAGAAGGCGGTGGGTTTCAGCACTTCGGAACCCGGTTTCCAGATCCCACAGATCAAACCCCTTTTCGCGGATCGTGGCATCCACGGCCAGATATGTATGCTGGCCCTCGTATAGCGGGGTGACGCTCATTTCTGACAACACGCCAACCACTTGAGGCAAAATGGGGATCGCACCGAGTAGCACTTCCATCTCCGCGCCCTGCACATCCATCTTGAGAAACATCCGCTTCCCTGCAATTCCGAGATCGGCAAGCGCGGTTTCCAGAGTGTGCATTGGAACGGTGATGCGTTTTTCATCTTGAAAACTAATGCCTTCAGCCCGTAGCGAAGGGTCCGGCGCGTGTAATGATGAGCTGACCGCATTGTCGGCCACGTTGAAAACTGTTTCACCATTGCGATCAGCTACAGCCATGCGCGGCGCAACCGTCCATGCCTCATCGGCCCGCGCCGTATCGCTGAGGGTCGCGTGGGTGTCGGGTAATGCCTCGAACGAGACGACCTCTCCTCGATAGCCCATATCGCGCAATGAGCACGTAAACTGGCCAAGATTCGCACCTATATCGAGCACACAATCGATATTATGACGTTCGAGATAAGATACGAGACGCACCGTCTGATCGTTCTGGGGGCGATGTCGCCTTATGTCGATTCCAACCTTGCGGAATAGTGTCTTGATCATCGCGTTGCTATCGCTCCATCTCGGCAAAAATCTCAGGTGGGTCGCATGAATTCAGAAAGCTTTGCCGGATATTTCGACAATAGCTTGAACCAGTTCATTTTGATCCCGTTGCTGCGACAGGCGCGGAGCACTTCCCTATTGAGTTGCAACGTGCTGCGCAAGCCACCCGTGCTGGCCCCACCACTTTGCATCATAACCCACACATCGGGTTCGTAACGTGCCTTGAGGATACCATTCTTAAAGATGCGCGCAATGAATTCATAATCTGCCGCAATACGGTAATCCGTGCGGTATAGGCCATAATGGTCAAAGACACGGCGACGCAGATACAGAGTAGTATGAGCGGGCATCAACCCCCAACCGATCCGTGCGGAACTGAACCTAGCCGAGCGATAGCGCCGGATGATTTGGTCGGGAGCCTTTGGGTGAAAGAACGCTGCATCGGCATAAACCGCATCAAGGTCAGCATCCGCATCGAACATCTCAGCAATCCGAGACAGCACATTTGGCGACGCGAACAAGTCATCGGAGTGCAAAAGCCCTATCACCTCACCCTTGGCCTTTGATATCCCTTTGTTCAAGGCGTCGTATATGCCGTTATCCGGCTCGCTAATAACAGTGTCATGCGCTCCGGCGTAGTCTTCGACGATACGTAGCGTGCCGTCCGTTGAGGCACCATCGATCACAATATGCTCCGCCGGGTGAGTTTGCGCGGCAAGACTTTCCATCGCACGGCCAATAGTAGCCATGCGATTATAAACGGCGGTAATGACCGAAATATCAGTCACCACGGGGCTCTATCATTATGAAGAAATTTAGCTGCGGGCATAGATATCCTCGTAGCGGACGATATCGCCCTTACCGAAATAAGCATCTGTCTGCACCTCAATTAAGAGCATTGGATCTGCCTTGGGTTTCCATGAGATGCATTCTGCCCAGCAGGGACGCAGACACACTGGTTCTTGTTTCCAGCTTGATTGTTTTGTCGATAATCATGCTGGTAATGCCCTGAAATAGCATCTAACCATCGGCGAAGTTATGGACTTCTTGATATGGCTTCCGCACGACAGCGGCCACAGATCCGTGCCGATATCGCCGCACAATACAACCGGAAAAATCACGTACTCCGCTCCATCAATATCGTGAATTTCGTGCCAAGCGGATCATCCGATCATTTCCGGATATCGTCACGGTGATTCATAAACCAGCGATACGTTTCCTGCACACCTTTTTCAAGCGGGATACGGGCCTTCCACCCCATCGCCGTTAGGCGCGACACGTCCATGAGCTTTTTCGCCGTCCCATCAGGTTTTGAAGTATCGTAACCAATATCACCCTCGAATCCGGTGACTGAGGCAATCATCTCCGCCAGCTCCCTGATACTGACATCGCTCTGCGTACCGATATTCACATGCGACAGCATCGGCTCGGTATTGTCCTCGTAGGTGGCACGGGGCAGGTCGAGAACGAACATCGATGCCTCCGACATGTCATCAACATGCAGGAATTCGCGACGAGGGGTACCCGTACCCCAAATTTTCACCTCGCGAGTGCCATTTTCCACTGCTTCCTGAAACCGCCGCATAAGAGCAGGCAACACATGGCTATTCTCGGGATGAAAATTATCGCCAGGACCATATAGATTGGAGGGCATGACGCTACGATAATCGACGCCGTGCTGGCGGTTATAGCTTTCGCACAGCTTGATGCCTGCAATTTTAGCGATGGCATACGGCTCGTTTGTGCTTTCGAGAACACCGGTCAGTAGAGCACTCTCAGGCATTGGCTGCGGTGCCATGCGTGGATAGATACACGAAGAACCAAGAAACAGTAGGCGCTGTACACCAGCGAGAAACGCCTGATGAACCACATTTGCTTCGATCATCAGGTTGTCGTAAAGAAAATCCGCTGGATACGTGTTGTTCGCGTGGATGCCGCCTACCCTCGCAGCCGCTAAAATGACTACGTCAGGCTTTTCCGCCTGCATAAACTGCGCTACCGCAGTCTGATCCGTAAGATCAAGTTCCGCATGGGTGCGAGTTAGGATTGCTTCGACATCGCTGCGCTTCTGAAGCAGGCGTAATATCGCCCCCCCCACCATTCCTCGGTGACCGGCAAGATAAATACGCATATCAGTTCTCAAAGCTAACGGGCATGTCAAGGCCATGCTCTTTAAGCAGGCGATGACGACGAGCATCTTCCAGATCACTGGCGACCATCTCGGCGACCATCTCGCGTACCGTAATCTCTGGCACCCAGCCTAAATCTTTCTTTGCTTTAGCCGGATCACCGAGCAGAGTTTCCACCTCGGCTGGACGAAAGTAACGCGGATCAATACGGATAATGACATCGCCGGGCTTGAGCGACAAAACACTGTCGCCTTCTATCGTGTCCACTATTCCGATTTCATCTACACCCTCGCCCTCAAACCGCAGGGTCATGCCCAACTCAGCCGCAGCCCATTCGATGAATTCACGCACAGAATACTGTTCACCCGTAGCGATAACATAATCACGCGGTTCATCCTGTTGCAGCATCATCCACTGCATTCGCACGTAATCTTTAGCGTGACCCCAGTCACGCAGACTGTCGATGTTCCCCATGTAGAGGCACTCTTCTAGACCTTGGGCGATATTGGCGAGTCCACGGGTGATCTTACGCGTTACAAAAGTCTCACCACGACGCTTGCTTTCATGATTGAATAGAATTCCATTGCACGCATAGATGCCGTACGCTTCGCGATAATTGACGCAGATCCAGTAAGCATAAAGCTTAGCGACGGCATAGGGCGAGCGCGGATAGAAAGGCGTGGTTTCGCGTTGCGGCACCTCTTGTACCAACCCAAACAGCTCGGAAGTCGATGCTTGGTAAAATCGCACGGATTTTTCCATGCCCAGCATCCGGATTGCCTCCAACAACCGCAATGTACCAAGAGCGTCCACATCTGCAGTGTATTCGGGTGCCCCAAAGCTGACCGCCACATGCGACTGCGCACCCAGATTATAGATCTCGTCTGGCTGCACCTCACTTATGATGCTCGTCAAGTTAGAACTGTCAGTCAGGTCGCCATAATGCAGCTTGAACTGATTATGAGGCATGTGCGGATCAGTATAAATATGGTCGATTCGCTGAGTATTAAATGACGAGGCGCGTCGCTTAATACCGTGTACTTCGTATCCCTTTTCAAGGAGAAACTCGGCCAAGTATGACCCATCTTGACCCGTCACACCGGTAATAAGTGCTTTTTTCATCATCAGCCTCTACGCAAAAACAATCATACTATCACCTTTATGATCTTAGATTGGCACATTACCAAACTCAAGGTCTAAGTACCTGTCCAGAAAGAATATTAGCGCACCAAGCGCCTTAGCATAACATTGATCATGCTGAGCTTAGTGAAGGCTTCTACAGGCTGGCTAGGCATTCAGGGTGCGGACATCGCTTAATGCCTACTCACCATCACGACAGCAGTTCACGGCCTACAAGCCATCCACAATGTGCCCCGATTGCTTTTCTGTCGTTCTAGGCCATAGCCATATGCTTTAATTTGGCTGCTGCACTTATCACCGCAGCACTCATCCACCCTTATAAATGGGTCTATTTCTTTGCTACCGAGAAACCCGGATACGGATTTCCTCTACCCATCTGAGGCAACCGATAAAGCTCTTACCTCAATCGAAAACTGATCCATATAGCTAAGAACCAACAGCGGGATCACCCCAGCAAAACCGGAAACTCGTCCCCCGCCAGCGGCTCGCCATGCGCTAGCGTCACATCGGGAAACGGCGGTGAGGTTACGATTCCCTCGCTCCGCCGGAACGTCGCCCTCTCGCCTAACAGGCGCAGCGAGAACGCCCGCCGTTGCCGTGTTGCGCTGGTATTCGCGGGCGCGCCGTGGATCGTTCGGTAATCGAACGCCACCGCGTCCCCCGGCTCCAATGCCCAGCCAACGATATCGTAATCGCCCCGATTCCCGTCGATATCGGGAATTTCCTCCAGCCCGTCATTCGCATTCAGCGGCTCGGCATTAAACCGTTGGGGTCGGTAGAATTTATCCCATTTATGCGAGCCGGAGATGAATTCCAGCGTCGTCTCGCGCGGCACCTCGTCCAGTGGCACCCAGATGCTCACCGTCTTGGCCGCATCGACGCAGTAATACGGCGCGTCTTGATGCCACGGCGTCGGCACTCCGGTCGCCGCCTCCTTGACCAGCACATGTTCATGGAACAACTGCACCGATTCCGCATCCATCAACTCGGCCCCGATCTCGGCGGCTTTCGACTCGAAGATAAAATCGCGATAATCCGAAAACCGCGCCCAGTTGCAATAATCGACGAAGAACCGTCCGCCCCCGTCCTCGCCCTTGTAGATGCGGGCGTTCGGGGCCGGATCGCTCATATTTGCGTCGATCCCATTGCGCAGCGTCTCGACCCAATCGGTGAATACGCCGCGCAGCACGGTCGCGCCCTTGTCGCGGTATTCTGCTACAGTTTCATCACTGAGATGGCGGATCATGGCATTCTCCGTTCGGCTAGATGGTAGAAGGCTACGACCGAAACACGCCGCAAGCAAACCCCTTACAGTAAGTCACGAATAATCGGGATCAGCGGGATATCGGCGGGCGGCATCGGATAATCGCGTAGCCGCGCAGGCATCGCCCATTCCAAGGTCTGCCCCTCCTGAGGGCGCGGCGTCCCTTGCCATTTGCGGCACACGAATAATGGCATCAACAGATGGAAATCTGGATAGGCATGGCTGGCAAAGGTCAGCGGCGCGAGGCAGCTTTCCTCGGTATCCACGTCCAGTTCCTCGCGCAATTCCCGGATCAACGCCGCCTCCGGCGTCTCCCCCGGCTCGACCTTGCCCCCCGGAAACTCCCACAACCCCGCCATAGCCTTGCCCTCAGGCCGCTTGGCCAGCAGTACCCGCCCATCGGAATCGACGAGGGCCACGGCTGAGACGAGAATGATCATGGTCAGCCCCAGTCCTGCGCCGGGGTCTGGACGAATGGCGTGTGATCCGTCGAGGCCCCGCAGAACGCTGCGCGTTTCCGGGAATGCGGTTTGGGAACGTGGATCACGACCGATAATCCGCGTTGATCTCGATATACCGATGCGTCAGGTCGCAGGTCCACACAGTCGAGCGCCCCTCGCCGACCCCCACATCCACATTCACCGCCAGTTCAGCACCTTTCATATAGGCCGCACCGTCATCCTCGCGATAGGTCTCGGCAACCCAGCCGTTTTCGGCCACGAGGATATCGCCAAAGCGGATGGTCAGGCGGTCCCGGTCTGCCGACTCGCCCGATTTGCCCACCGCCATCACGATCCGCCCCCAGTTCGGGTCTTCCCCGGCAAATGCCGTCTTCACCAGCGGCGAATTCGCAATGGCCAGCGCGATCACGCGGGCGGCGGCATCCGTCTCGGCCCCGGTCACGTTCACCTCGATAAATTTCGTCGCCCCCTCGCCATCGCGCACGATCTGATGCGCCAGATCGCGCATCACCCCATCCAGCGCCGCGCGGAAACCACTAGCCCGTGCATCGCTCGCATCCGTGACCACTGCGTTCCCCGCTTGCCCCGTCGCGGCCAACAATACGGTGTCGGAAGTCGAGGTATCGCTATCGACGGTTATGGCGTTGAAGCTACCATCCGTCGCTTCGCGTAGCATCGTCTGGAGCGCGCCCGGCGCAATCGCGGCATCGGTGAATATAAAGCCCAGCATCGTCGCCATATCCGGGGCAATCATCCCAGACCCTTTGGTGAATCCCGAAATCGTAACGATCTTCCCGTCGATTTCCGCCGTGGCGCTCGCCAGTTTCGGAAATGTATCTGTGGTCATAATCGCCGCCGCCGCCTCGTGCCACGCATCGGGTGACAAGCGGGCGTTCAGGTCGTCCAGCACAGCCTCGATCTTCGCATGGGGCAGGCGCTCGCCAATCACCCCGGTCGATGCCTGATAGATGGCCCTTTCGTTGGTGCCCAGAATCTTTGCGACAGCCGCCCCCACCGCCGCTACGCTCTCATCGCCCGCTCGGCCCGTGAAGGCATTGGCGTTGCCAGAATTGACGATGATGCCCAGCGGCTTGCCATCGGGGGCATGGCCCCCATCCGCCAGCACATCCTGACACCACAGCACCGATGACGACCGCGTCGATGATTTGGTGAATACCCCCGCAATCGACGATTCCGGCGCAATCCGTGCCAACATCACATCCGTTCGACCAGAATAGCGCACCCCGGCGGCACTCGCAGCGAGAGTCACACCCGCTACGGGGGCAATTTCGGGGGTAGAGGTCGGGGCGAGGGGGGAAATGGTCATGGGATGCTCGCTGACAATTTATTCCCGCCCCGGCTTAGGGCCGGGGCGGCGCGTATCTATTTGGTGCAGAATAAGATCAGTCCTTGAACATCTCGGACTGACGCACAAGGAACGAAGGCGGCATTTCTTTGGCCGTCTCGATCTTCATCCCCTCACGCACTTCTGCGATAATCGCTTGGGCCACGCCCTGCGAAGCCTGTTGACGCAGTTGCGGAGCCAATGTCTCGAAGGGGGGTGGCTGCTGGGTGCGGGTGTCTTCGACCTTGATAACATGCCAGCCGAACTGCGTTTGTACTGGGGCCGAAACAGCGCCCTTCTTCAGCGTGAACGCGGCCTCAGCAAACGGCGCAACCATCGCGTCCTTGGCAAACCAACCAAGGCTGCCCCCGTTCGGGCCGGATGGGCCGGTCGATTTTTCGGCGGCCAGTTTGGCAAAATCGGCCCCGCCCTTGATTTCCTTGACCAGTTCCTGCGCCTCTTTCTCAGTCTTCACAAGAATGTGCCGCGCATTCACTTCCTTCTCACCCTCAAACCCAGCGGTCATCTCGTCATATTGCTCGCGTAGGCTTTCTTCCGTCACACGTGCTTCGAGCTGCTGCGTCAGATACGCCTCGGCCAATGCGGAGCGACGGATCGCCGCTAGACGATTCTGCATCTCTTTCGAGTCTTCCAGACCCTCGGCCAACGCTTTCTCATACAGCGCCGTTTCACTGATTAGCTGCTCAGTGATGCCTTCCATCAACTGATCGGCGGGCACCTGCTCGACTTCGGGTGGTAGGGTCGTGTAGATCATCGCGGCATCGGCCAGTGTGACCTTCTGGTCCCCGACGGTGGCCAGCGTTTCCGAGCCGTCATACTTTTCCAGTGCGGCCTTGATGTCCGCTTCGGATACTTCCTGCGCCCCCGCAGTCATTGGCATGGCAAAGGCGAACGCTAGGGCAATGGCCCCCGTCAGACTGTATTTCATGGATCAACCTCGAATCACTGTTTATGTATCTCCGGCAAGCTAGTGCGAAGTGGGCGACATTGACATACCCACTACCCCTGCTTAAGTGTCCGGCAGCCCTGATCTGCCGGTAAAATAAGGCGTCACGTGGGAAACGCGATGAGCTGGATAGGTAATTTCGCTTCGATTGCGAATTTTACCTATACTTTGATGTCTAATTAATCGCGCTTCACACATGTCGCCCTAAATGTGCAGGTGATTGGAGCTAATGAGGCACAATTTCGCGACCGGACGGTCCGGCGCGACCCGTATTGCAATCGCGCGGAGGGCCGTAGCTCGTCCGCTGAAAGGCTGTTCCTGATGCTTGGCTTGGGCACGATCGCGAAGAAGGTCTTCGGTTCCTCTAACGACCGCAAGGTCAAGGCTGCGATGAAAGTCGCATTGGGAGCCAACGCCCTCGAAGGGGATTTTACCCCCCTGTCCGACGAGGCATTGCGCGCGAAAACCGATGAATTTCGTAAGCGCGTCGCCGATGGCGAAACACTCGATGCGCTGATGCCCGAAGCTTTCGCCGCCGTGCGCGAGGCCGCCAAACGCGCCATTGGCCTACGCCCTTTCGATGTGCAATTACTCGGTGGCTACATCCTGCATAGCGGTCAAATCGCCGAGATGAAGACCGGCGAGGGTAAGACTCTCGTGGCAACCCTGCCCGCCTATCTCAATGCCCTGACCGGCAAGGGTGTGCATGTCGTCACGGTCAACGATTATCTCGCCAAGCGTGACGCCGAATGGATGGCCCCAGTCTATGAAATGCTAGGCATGTCCGTCGCCTCGATCCTTGGCGGTATGGACGACGAATCCCGCCGCGCCGCTTATGCCTGTGATATCACCTACGGCACGAATAACGAAATGGGCTTCGACTACCTGCGCGACAACATGAAGTTTTCGGTCGAACAGATGGTCCAGCGCGGTCACAATTACGCGATTGTCGATGAGGTGGATTCGATCCTCGTGGACGAGGCCCGCACCCCGCTCATCATCTCTGGCCCGGCGGAGGATTCGAGCGCACTTTACATGGCCATCGACCAGATCATCCCAAAACTCGCCCCCGAACACTACGAGATCGACGAGAAGATGCGCACGTCGACCCTTACCGAAGAGGGTAACGAAGCCATCGAAGGCTTGGTCGAGGAAGCGGGCATCTTGCCCGAAGGTTCCTCGCTCTACGATCCCATCAACGTCTCGGTCGTCCATCACATCAATCAGGGTTTACGCGCGCATAAGCTGTTCTTGAAAGACCGCGACTACATGGTCCAGAACAACGCCGTTATGCTGATCGACGAGTTCACGGGCCGCGCCATGGACGGTCGCCGCCTCTCGGAAGGTCTACACCAGGCCATCGAGGCCAAGGAAGGCGTCGAAATCCAGCCGGAAAACCAGACCCTCGCTTCGATTACCTACCAGAACTTCTTCCGCCTCTACGAGCGCCTGTCCGGCATGACCGGCACGGCCCTGACCGAGGCCGACGAATTCATGGAGATCTACGGTCTAGACGTGGTCGCGATCCCGACCAACATTCCGATCTCACGCATCGACGAAGACGACGAAGTCTATCGCACGACGCGCGAGAAATATGAGGCCATCGTTGACGAAATCGAGGTGGCCCGCACCAATGGACAGCCTACGCTGGTCGGCACGACCTCCATCGAAAAATCCGAGATGCTCGCCAGCATCCTCACCGAGCGCGGCTACCGCATCAAAGATTACTCCGATCCAGATGTATTTAAGCCGCTCTATGACGGCGACAGCGGCACGCCGCAGGAAAAGGTCTTCGCGGTCCTCAATGCCCGCTACCACGAGCAAGAGGCCCAGATCGTCGCGCAGGCCGGTGTCCCCGGTGCCATCACCATCGCTACAAACATGGCCGGTCGCGGCACCGATATCAAACTCGGCGGCAATGCCGAAATGCGCATTGAGCATGAACTTGGCGAGATGCCTGAAGGCAGCGAGCGCACCGCCCGCGAGGCCGAGATTTCCTCACAGGTTGAGGAGTTGCGCCAGCGCGCATTGGCGGCGGGCGGGCTTTACATCGTCGGCACCGAACGGCACGAAAGCCGCCGTATCGACAATCAGCTTCGCGGTCGTTCAGGCCGTCAGGGTGATCCGGGCCGCTCGAAATTCTACCTCTCCCTCGAAGACGACCTGATGCGCATCTTCGGCTCTGAACGCATGGACAAGATGCTACGCACCTTGGGCCTTCAGGAAGGCGAGTCTATCATCCACCCGTGGGTGAACAAGGCCATCGAACGCGCCCAAGGCAAGGTCGAGGCGCGCAACTTCGACATCCGTAAAAACGTCCTCAAATACGACGACGTGATGAACGACCAGCGCAAAGCAATCTTTGAGCAGCGCCGCGAAGTCATGGAAGCCGAAAACGTGCAGGAAACCGCGCAAGATATGCGCCACCAGATGATCGACGATCTTGTCGCAACTCATATTCCGCCACGTTCCTACGCTGACCAATGGGATGTCACTGGTCTATCGAACGAGCTGGCCAATACCTTCGGCGAGCGTCTGCCCGTCGAGGAACAGGCCGAGCGCGAAGGCGTAGCCGATGATGAAATCCGCGAATGGCTCTACGATGAATCCGACCGCGTCGCGAAAGAGAAGACGGACGCAATCGGCGAGGAGCGGATGCGCGCCGCTGAGAAAGAGCTGATCCTACGCGCCATCGACGACGAATGGCGCTCGCACCTGCTACAACTTGAACAACTCCGCCAAGTCGTCGGCCTGCGTGGCTATGCCCAGAAAGACCCGTTGAACGAATACAAGACCGAGTCTTTTGCCCTGTTCGATAACCTCCTCACCCGCCTACGCGGGGCGGTGACGCAACGCCTTATGCGGATCGATGAGATTTTCGAGCGCCAGCGCCAGCAATTTGTGATGATGTTCCTGCAATCCGAAGAAGGCTCGCAAGCAGTACAACAGGCGGTGATCGAATCCGGCGTAACCCCGGAAAACGGCGATGCCGAAATTACCATCGAAACCCCCTTCGGCCCCGCCACTATCCGCCTGACCACCCAGCCGGATGAGCAGCAGGGGCAAGGCGTGGCGTAAGCAACTCGCAAAAAACACCGCATCCCCAGACCAGCGCAGCGCGATACGAGATCTCGATGATCCACGCACCGCCCTTCGGGACCCCGGATCAAGTCCGGGGATGCGCCGTACAGGAGGTCGCCATGCTTTCGTTCCGCACCTACGATGTCTTCACCGATACCCGCTATAGCGGCAACCCGCTCGCAATCGTTATGGGTGCGGATGATCTGTCCGATGCGGCGATGCAGACCATAGCGGGCGAGTTCAACCTCTCCGAGACGATCTTCATCCAAACCCCGGATGACCCCGCCAATACCGCAAAGGTCCGCATCTTCACCCCCGTTGCGGAACTGCCCTTTGCCGGACACCCCACCATTGGCAGCGCGATCATGCTGGCCGAGGATGCCGCCGGTTCGGGCGATTTCGACACAACGATCACCCTCGAAGAGCGCGCCGGTCTGGTCCCGGTCATCGTCCACCGCAAAGGCGCGCATGTCACTGCCACCCTTACGGCCCCGATCATTCCTTTCATGGTCGCCGAACCCATCCCCGAAGCCAATGCAGCGGTGGCGTTGGGCCTGAACGACAGTGATATCGGTCTGCCCGGCCATTGCCCCGGCGTTGCCGAAGGCGGCCCCCGCTTCGTCTTCGTGCCTGTGCGCGACCTCGACGCCCTCGCACGCGCATCTCCCAAGCTCGACGCCTTGATCGCACTAGAGAACCGCTGCGGCACCGACAGCCTCTACGCCTACACCACCGGCGCAAATGGCGCAGATTACCAAGCTCGCATGTTCGCCCCGCACGGCGGCATTCCCGAAGACCCCGCCACGGGTTCGGCCTCCGCCTGCCTCGCCGCCCATCTCGATTCCTGCGGTTTGATCGAAGACGGCACGACCGACCTCGTGCTGCACCAAGGCATCGAAATGCAGCGCCCCTCCACCATCACCCTTGGCATCGACCGCACGGATACGCTCACCGCCGTTCGCGTCGGTGGCTCCGCCATCCGCGTCAGCGAGGGGATGCTGGAGCCACCCCATGCTTGATCCCCGCATCCGGGGAAGCACATCTCCATGACCCCCGCAATCCTCATCACCGGCGCGGGCGCGCGGCTGGGCAAGGCGTTGGCCCTACGCTTCGCCCGCGAAGGTCACGATATCGCCCTCCACTACAACACCTCCGATACCGGCGCGTACCAAGTAGCATCGGCCATCGAGGCGATGGGCCGCAAAGCCACCCTCCACCAAGCCGACCTGAGCGACTCGAAAGCCTGCACCGCCCTCATCGCACAGGCCCATGACGCTTTCCCTAATCTCACCGGCCTCATAAACTCGGCCTCCGTTTTCGAGCGCGACACACTCGACACCATGGATGTCGATTTCTTGCGCAACCAGATGAGCATCAACGCCGAAGCGCCCCTTTTCCTCGGTCAAGCTTTCTGGCAAACCATCGACACCTCCGGCTGGATCATCAATCTCCTTGATGCCAAGGTTTTCCAAACCACCCCCGAATTCTTCTCCTACACCCTGTCAAAACTCGCCCTCGTGCAAGTGACAGAAATGCTCGCCATGGCCTGCGCCCCGAAGGTTCGCGTGAACGGCATAGCCCCCGGCCTCGTGCTACGCTCCGGCAATCAGACCGATGCGGATTTTGAGCGCGTCCACGATCTCAACCCCCTGAAACACGGCCCGACCGAACAGGAAATCTGCGACATGGCTCTCACGCTTGCCCGTAGCAACGCCACCTCCGGCCAGATCATCGCCGTCGACGGGGGCCGCCATTTCTATTCTCCCAGCCACGCGCAGAACACATGACCCAGACCATCCGCATCGATCGTCTGACCCTGCCGATGATGATTGGCATCCTCGATTTTGAGCGTGAAGCGCCGCAAACCGTCGAAATCAGCATCGATATCCGCGTGCGCGCTGGGCTGGCACCGGGCGAGTTCATCTCCTACGCCCCCGTGGTCGAGCACCTGATTGCCTTGTCCACTTCCCGCCGCCATATTGATCTTGTGGAGGAACTGGCCGAGGAAATTTTTGCCTTCCTCTTCCCCGATCCTCGCATCGCGGGCGCGACTGTCACCGTGATGAAACCCGACATTTTCGCCCAAGCGGCGGGCGTAGGGATAACGGAAATTCGAGAAAACTCTTCCTAAATTCCCCCCGACAAAACCGCGTGTAAAAAGAAACTCTCTACCATTTCGTGCAAAACTCTATCGCAGCAAATGAAGAGGGAAGAAGCACCATGAACAGGTTCACAACGACGGGAATTGCCATTGCGCTCGCGATGGTCATGGCCAGTGATCCAGCGGCGGCGAAGAAGCGCGGCGGCGGCGGCGGTGGCTTTATCCCCATTCCAGGCTTCGGTGGTAGCGAATCTATCGAACTCGTCCACGACCTCGACGATGTTTCCCTACTCGAATATAAGGACGGCACCTATATCAACCTCGGCTACCTGCATAGCGGTGCAGATAGTCGCTGGGTTGGCCATATTGGATCGTCGAGCACCTTCCTTGATCTTGACGAAGAGAAGATGCGATTGCTGATCCAGATGGGCGGCTTGTCCGATTTCCCGCCTGTGCCAGAGAAGGAATTCCCCTATAAGGGGCTTATGGTCATCGGTGGCCTCGCGCTGGTGTTCAACAGCCGTAAGATCATGCGCAAGGTGCGTGGCGACACAGCGTCCACCATGCGCCGTTCCGTCGAACGACAGGATGTCTCCAGCGTCAATTGGGAAAAGATGGATGCCCATATCGCTGAAGCCGCAGCAGAAAGCGCCCCCGCACCCCGGCCCCGTCGTCAGCGCGCCCCCGCAAACGGCTCCTTCGGGAAGCGCGGCACGTAACCATGGGGCGGGTAATAAAGCGAATTACGATTACCCTTAATCACCAAGTGCCATGTTTCGAGCAGCTCTTGACGCAAAACATGGCTCAGGTTTGTCGCAAATGGCTATAGCGAGACTGACAGGCACTCTCCGTTCAATCTTACGCACGCTATTCGGCACACGGGCGCGCGCCCTGCGCACGGGTCTGGTCGCGCTCGTCCTCTATGTTGCCGCCGTCGGAACGCTCTACGCCGCACAGCGGCACCTGATCTTCCGCAACGGCACTGCCCGCCTCGACCCCGCCGCCCGATACCTACCCGATATGCGCGAGCAGCAGATCACCGCCCCGGACGGAACTCGCCTCGTCCTCTGGACCGCGCCACCGCAGCCTAGCGCACCTGTCATCGTCTATTTCCACGGCAATGCGGGCGTGATGGGCCATCGGTCGGGCCGCTTCAAATGGATGCGCGAGCGCGGATGGGGCATCGTCGCGCTTGCCTATCGCGGCAGCGGAGGCAGCACTGGTAGCCCTAGTGAGATAGGCCACGGGATAGATGCCCGCGCCGTCTATGACGCCCTACCCAGCCTCTTGGGCCAGCCTGTCGATGCCACCGATATCATCCTCTACGGCGAAAGCCTCGGTACCGGCGTCGCTGTAACACTCGCCACCCAGCGCCCGGTCGGCGGTGTAATTCTAGAGACGCCCTATGCCGCCCTTGATGATCTGGTACAGGGCTTGTTCCCGATCATTCCGATCAAACCCTTGGGCATGATGCACGACCCCTTTCGCAGCATCGACCGGATCGACAGCATCGGCGCACCGCTTCTGATCATGCACGGCACATGGGATATGGTCATCCCGATCCAGCAAGCGCAGCGTCTATTCGACGCCGCACAAGATCCGAAATGGTATCGCTGGTTCGGCGGTGGACGCCATTACGACCTGTGGCACCGGGGCGCGAAGGACAGCATTGCCGAATTCATCGACCGTTATTACCCCAGCAAACGACGCTTTAGCGTCCTTCCATCCGCCACGCGCCCAGCAGCAGCGCCGCCGCAATGAGCAGGGCCAGCCAACCCGGTGCCAGCGGCGTTAGGCGGCTATCGCGCACCACATACGCCCCCCGCTCACGCAACCCGATCCAACCGGCGCCATAGGCACGCCGCGACCCGGCCACCCGGCGCAGGTTGGGCGTATCCACATCGCGCAGCATCATCATCGCCCCGCCCGTCGCCTCGGCCACGGGGGCGAGGATATCGAAGGTTGCCAGCGGATTCTCAAATTCCTTGGGTGAGGCGGGACCAACCGCCGCTGGAGTCTCCAAAACCCCATCGGTAATCGAATATAGCCCCTGCTCCGCCGCCTCGAATTGCGCACGCCAGCGGCCCGGTCCACTCTGTGAAAATGGCACCGATAGCCGCTCGCCAGAGGGTGCAACGATATCGGCGGCCTCCGGCGCATCGCCTAGGCTACGTCGCACAATCTCGACATTCGCGCCCTCGGCGGCGGCAGTCAGCGCATCTTCCTCTAGCTGCGGTTCTTTCATCAGCCAATGCGCCACCCGGCGCAGCATCTCGGCCAGCGGCCCGCCGCCTTCATAGCCTCGCGACCACAGCCACGCGGTATCCGTGGCCAGCATCGCCACGCGCCCCTCGCCCACCCGGTCGAGTACCAGCAACGGTTGCTCGTTCTCGCCTGACATCAACACGTTACCAGAGCGCGGCGCGACCTCGATCAACCGCATCCATCGCCCCCATGTTGGGTCCACGGCATCCGCCTGCGGCAACGTTGCGGTAACGGGATGCTTCTCGCCCGTCTCGGTCAGCAACGGTGTGAACAACGTATTGGTCGACCCGCCCGTCGGCGTCGCGGGCATCAATTCGGCCAAAGGCGAGCGGTACAGGCTCGATGGTCCACCAAAATCAGGCCCGGCGGCGATCAACACAGCCCCGCCCCGGCGCACGTATTGCGTCACGTTTTGTAGGTAGGCCGGGGCCAATACCCCGCGCCGCACGTATTTGTCGAAGATCACCAGATCGAAATCATCAATCTTCTGCATGAAGAGTTCGCGCGTCGGAAACGGGATCAGCGACAATTCCCGGATCGGCGTACCGCTCATCTTCGAGGGCGGGCGCAGGATCGTGAAATGCACCAGATCGACCGACGGATCGGCCTTCAACAGATTGCGCCACGCCCGCTCCCCCGCATGGGGTTGACCCGACACCAACAGCACGCGCAGTCGGTCGCGCGCCCCCTGCACGGTAAAGAGCGCGCGGTTATTGCGGGTGGTGATCTCGCCCACCAGTTCCTCGACTTCCAGCTCAAAGACGGACGCGCCACCTTTATCTAAGGGAGCCGAAATGGTCGTCGCCTCATCCAGCGTTACCGTATCGCGCCGTACGGGCCGTCCGTCGATGCTCAGCGTGATGCGCGCGGCATTGGCTGGGGCCGGTCCCTGATCCACGATCCGTAGGCGGATCTGCACCTCTTCACCGACAATCCCAAAACTCGGCGCACTTTCTAGGATCAACCGGCGATCATACGCCCCCTCGCGCCCCGTCGACAAAACATGCACAGGCCCGGTAAACCGCTCGGCGATGGCTTCGGCATCCAGTGCGCCAAGGTCGGGTGCATCATGCGCGCGCCCATCGGTAATAAGCACGGCCCCGGCGATCCTATCCGATCCCACATCGGCCAGCGCCGTCTCCATCGCATCAAATAACCGCGTGCCCGCATCGCCCACGGCATCGGTCCCGCTCTCGACGGTCGCAATGCGCAATTCCAACGGTGTACGGCGTCCCTCGCGGTCGGCGGCTTCGCGCATGGCTTCGGCGACTTGGGCGGTCAGTTCAGCCCGCCCATCAATAGTCTGGCTCGCGCTTTCATCCACGAGCAAAAGCGCCACATCCGTCAACGGATCACGGTCTTCCTGCGTCAATTTCGGATCGACCAATGCGGCCAGCAACGCCAGACCAGCGGCCAGCCGCAACCATGCGCCCCGTGCGCCCCGCCACAAGCTAAAGGCAAAGACCGCGAGGATCAGCAGCACGAAGACCACGATGGCCCAATAGGGCAGCACAGGGGCGAAGACGATGCCGGTGGCGCTATTCATGGGTATGACCTCGAAAAGATAACGGCGTCATGCCCGCGACGGCAACAGAGGAGGCAGCCACCCTCACTGTCCCAACCTCTGCAACAGTGCGGGGATATGCACCTGATCCGACTTATACGACCCCGTATAGGCGTACATGACGAGGTTAATCCCGAACCGATAGGCCATCTCACGCTGGCGTTCGCCGCCCCGGCCCGACATGGGCAGCATCGGACGCCCCGCTTCGGTCATGGCCCAAGCCCCGGCCCAGTCATGGCCACCAACGATAATCGGCGATACGCCATCGTTTTTGAAGCCACCCTCCTTGGCGACCTCCTCCATGTCTTCGGGCGGGGCCGCCTCGACCCAAACTTTGCCCCCACGCCACCGCCCCGGAAATTCGTCTAACAAAAAGAACGTCCGGTGCAGCACATGCCCCTCCGGCACAGGCGACAGGGGCGGCAGGTCTAGGCCCGCTGTCAGGCGGCGCAGCGCCCGCGTGCCGGGGGTATCACCACTGCCCAGTGCTAGATTGCGGTCGCGGGTGTCGATCATCAACATCCCGCCCCGACGCATATATTCATTAAGGCTCGCAATCGCCTCATCCGACGGGCGCGGCTGGCCCTCACTGATCGCCCAGTAAAGCAGCGGATAGACCGCCAGCTCATCCGTCTCCAGATTCACGGCCTCAGGTTCCGCCGGTTCGACCGAGGTTCGCTCAATCAGGATGCGGGTCAGACCGTAAAGGCCCGCCTTTGCGACATCATCGGTCTTCGGATCGCCAGTAATCACATAGCCCAAGGCTCCGTCGAGTGCCGCACGTAGCGCCTGTTCCTCATCCGCCGATTGGGCGCGCACATCATGGCCCATGCCCAGCGACAGCACCACAACCGACGCGGCAACAGCGCCACGTAACTTACCCGCCAGCGCCAACGCGGCGAGGGCATCGACCATCAACAGCGCAAGCGCAGCGGCGAGGAACCATGGTTTCAATTCAGTCTCCTTACGCGCGCCGAGCGTCTCGATAGCGGTGCCAGCGGGGGGTGGCGGGGCGGCGGCTAATATGGCATCGGCGGGCAACAGGTTATGCGCCCGTAGCGCGCCCGCATCGCTCCCCCCCACGGATTGATACAGACCGGGGGGCGCATCAAAGCTTGCGCCCATGCCGATGCTCTCGCCGGGGATCGTTCGCGCGCCATCGGGGGCCGCACGCAACGCGCCATCCGCCCCAATCAGCGATACGGGTGCCCAGACGCCACTTGCCCCGATCCCGGCTTGCGAATCGCCACCCACTCCGAATTTCACGATCCGGTCGAGCATATCGACGAATAATCCAGAAAGGGGGATCGTCGACCAGCGTGGGTCTGCGCTGGTATGGAACAGCACAATTCGCCCATCGCCCCTTATATCGCTCGTCACCAACGGCGCACCATCGGTCAACGACGCCCATGTGCGCGTCGGCAAGTCGATATCAGGTTCAGCCAACACCTGCTTCGTCACCCGCGCATCGTCGGGTGTGCGCAGGCCCGCAAAGGGGCTGTCTTCCGAGTACGAGGCAATGCGCTGCGGTTCACCCCAGCTCATCGCACCTCCCAGATCGCGTCCACCGGGGCGGATGCGTACCGGCAACAGCGGATCATCACCCACACCAAAGCCCGCCCGCCGCTCCTCGGCAGTTGCGGCCAGCGTCGGCCCCGCAAAGCGCACCAACACGCCCCCCGCTTCGACCCATGCGAGAACGGCATCGGCTTCACCTTCCGGGAACGCGCCAACATCGATCAGCAGCAACGTATCGACATTTTCCTCGATCAACGCCTCGATGGTCCCTTCACGCAGTTCAGTGCGCCCTTCGAGGGCTTTGCGCACGTAATGCGCGCCCGACAGCAACCGCTGCCCGGTCCCTTCGCGCTCGCCAGAAACAAGACCCACCTTCTTGCGCCGCCAGCGGTCATCAATCATCGCGGCGGCTCCGGCATGGCTCTCCCCTTCGATCCCGAAGACGGCGATACGATTGCGCAATTCCAGCGGCGCATCGAACAAAGCCTCGGCGCTTAACTCACCTTCGGCAAACCCCGCATCGGCCACCGCCAGCGCCCTGCGCGTACCATTTTCCTCAGCCGAATAGCCGATTACTTGCGCGCGGCTCTCGCCCACACCATCCGCCCGTAGCACAGTCGCACCCAGCCCCCCACCTTCCGGCGAAGCGGGCAATACGGCGCGTACAGTCCGCTCCGGCGATATCAACCGCAAACTCCCGGCATCGGCCAGTGCAGTCGCGAGCGCCTCATACGTCCCGTCATGGTCAAGGCCATCGGTAATCCAGACGCTCTGCGTGCCCTCTTCCACCCGGTCCAGCAGGTCCGCACGAACGGGCGGCCACGGCGCAGGCTCCAAGGCATCGATTCGCGCGCGGGCCTCCGCCGCCGACACGATCTCAACTTCACGCCCTTCTTCAACAGGCTGCGCCAGCACATCCAACCGCACGGCAACCCCCGCCCGATCCGCTTGGTCGAGAAGGTCGCCAGCGGCGGCGATACGGTCCTCCCAATCCGGCGCACTGGCCCAGCCACCATCGACGACCAGATGCAGCGGCGCATCGCCCGAAAGATTCGCGCGTGGGTTCAGCAATGGCTGCGCAAAAGCAAAGATTGCCAGCGCCACGATGACCATGCGCAACAGCAACAGCCACCATGGCGTATGCTGCGGCGTCTTCTCCGGCGGCTCCAAACCCAACAGGATTGCGACCCCCGGAAACCGCTCGCGCACAGGGGCAGGGGGCGTCGCACGCAGCAACCACCACAGCACAGGCAAAGCCAGCAGGCCAAACAACAGGAAGGGTGAGGCAAAGCCAAGGGCACCGATCTGGATCATGCCTTACTCTTTTCTGTCATCCACTCACCCGTTTCGCCTGTAGCGTCTGATAAATCATCATCAACGCCGGGGTTGCGGGCGTATCGGTTCGGTGAATCGCAAAGGTCCAGCCCGCCTGCCGTGCCATATCCCGCAGCGCCGTGCGCCGTGCCTCCAGCTTGCCCTGATACGCATCGCGTAGGCTTTCAGCCCGATCTGCGTCATAGCGTGTCGCACCGCCAATACTCTCAAACAACACGCGCCCCGAATACGGAAAGGCTTCCTCCACCGGATCGACCACCTGTACCAGCACGCCCCGTACCCGCCGCGCGACCGCCGCCGATAGCGCCTTCGACAACGCATCCAGATCGCCAAAGAAATCGGACAAAAATAACCCTCGCGCGCCCATCGGCCACGCCGATTCCGGCGGCGTCCCTGTCTCGGCCTGTTCGCCGACCGGTAGGGATAGGCTGTTCGACAGCCGGTTAATCCCCGACCGCCCCTGCATGATACGCCCTGCATCCGCGCGCATCAGTGCAAACCGCTCATCACCGCGCTCCAACAATACAGCGGTTGCCAGCGCCAATACCGCAGCACGACGCGCCTTGGTCGTCTCCACACCCTTCGAGGCAAAATCCATCGAGGCCGACTCGTCCGGCCACAGGAACACAGTCTGTGACGTTTCCCATTCCGTTTCCCGCACAAACAGATCATCCGACCGCCCCGACCGCCGCCAATCAATAGACCCCAGCGAGTCTCCCGGCTGCGCATGGCGGTACTGCCAAAACGTCTCGCCCGACCCCGCCGAGCGCCGCCCATGCACACCCCAGATGCTCGCCGCCGCTCGCTCGGCTTCCGCCAGAAGCGGAGGGAGAGCAGCGGCAGCGGCGCTGGCTTCGGAATTGAGGCGGGTTGCGGGGTTCAACCGCAGGCCCTCGCAACGGCCCCGTCGATGATCCCTTCGAGCGTCGCACCCTCGGCCTTGGCCGCAAAGCCCAGCGCCATGCGGTGCCGTAGGGCGGGCTTGGCCAGTGCAACCACATCATCTAAAGATGGCGCAAGCCGCCCATTGAGCATCGCACGCGCCCGCCCAGCCAGCATCAGCGCCTGTGCCGCGCGCGGCCCCGGACCCCATGCGACAGAATCGGCAATTTCCTTCGTCGCGCTCTCATCTTCAGGGCGACAGGATCGCACCAGCGACAGGATCGCCTCTGTCACCTTGTCGCCCACAGGCGCACGGCGGATCAGGGTTTGCAAATTCATCAACTCACCCGGCGTCAGCACCGCCTGCGGCTGCCCCTCCTCGGTCCCGGTCGTCGCGAACAGGATCTGGCGTTCTTCATCCAGCGTTGGATAATCAACCACGATCTCCAGCAAGAAACGGTCAAGCTGCGCTTCGGGTAGCGGATATGCGCCCTCTTGCTCGATGGGGTTCTGGGTCGCGAGAACGTGGAACGGCATCGGCAAATCACGTTGTTGCCCCGCCACAGTCACCTGCTTTTCCTGCATCGCCTGTAGCAACGCGGATTGCGTGCGGGGGCTGGCGCGATTGATCTCATCAGCCATCAACAACTGACAGAAAACCGGCCCCTGAATGAATTTGAACAGCCGCGAGCCATCCGCACCCGTCTCCAACACTTCGGAACCAAGAATATCGGCGGGCATCAGGTCAGGCGTGAATTGCACACGCTTCATATCCATGCCCAGCACGGTGCCCAGTGTCTCGACCAACAACGTCTTGGCCAGACCCGGCACCCCTACCAACAGGCCATGCCCGCCCGACAGAATCGCGGCGAGCGTCAACTCGACCACCTCATCCTGTCCGACGATCTTCTTGGCAACCTCTCGCCGCACCGCACTAAGGGTCTCGGCGGCGCGCTCGACATCGGCAACGATATCGGTTGAGGCGGCTTGCGCGTCGGCGGTCATGGTATCCAAGGGCTTTGCTCCGTTGTGGTCGGTGGCGATGGGTGCGCCATGTTTAGTGGGGTCGGACAGGTTGCAGCCATGTATGTCGATACGAAAGAATGACCCGCATGAAGCGCCTGTCCAGTTGCCCCATCATATCGCGCGATGCGACGTATGCAACGCGCCCCAGAATTGAGGCCGTAGAATGTCATCCGGAAAACCGAATGGTCGCACCATCCTATCCGACAGCGCCACCTCGCTAATCGATATCATTGCAACAGCATCAAAAAAAGGTCCGCCCCCCGTTCACCTCTGGAATCCAGACTTCTCCGGCGATATGGACATGCGCATCGCCCGTGATGGCACATGGTATCACGAGGGTGTCGTTATCAAACGAATGCCATTGGTACGTCTCTTCGCCTCAATCCTCAAACGTGAAGGGGATGATTACTTTCTCGTTACCCCGGTCGAAAAGTGGCGGATCACCGTCGAGGACGCCCCTTTCACAGCCATCGATTTTGAGGTGGAGGACAGCGCGGATGGTCCAGTTCTTATTTTTGAAACCAATGTCGGCGATACCGTCTGTGCAGGGCCGGGCCACGCTATCGAGGTCACGGCAGACCTTTTAACTGGTGAGCCGTCACCTTATATCCATGTCAGGCGTAATCTTTACGCACTGATTGACCGCAAATCCTTCTATCGACTGGCGGAACGCGCCGAACCCGGCGATGCCGCACAGATGGTCGTGCGTTCGGGCGGTGAAACCTATGCTATTGGGCCAGCAGCGTGACGGATGCCAAAAGACGCTGTATACTGAGGAACAATGATTTCGCAGACCGACATTTTCCGGGCGTTACAACCCTTCGACCGCGATCGCGACGATGCGGCACCATCGCTGACGGGGCGCCCGCGTCGGCGCGCGGCGGTATTGTGCCCCCTGATTCATCGCGATTCGGGGCTATCGGTCATGCTCACCCTACGTTCAGCCCATCTAAAGGTTCATGCCGGGCAGATTTCTTTTCCGGGCGGCAAGATAGATGCCCGCGACCCCTCCCCCCTTGCCGCTGCCCTGCGCGAGGCCGATGAGGAGATCGGGTTGCCGTCGGAATCGGTCGATATTCTTGGCGCGCTTGACCTCTACGACACCAGCACAGGCTTTGTTGTGACCCCCTTCGTCGGTGTCGTCCATCCACAATTTCAGCCCGTACCGAATGAAGGCGAGGTGGCCGAAGTTTTTGAGGTGCCGTTCGATTTCCTCATGGACTTGGGCAACCATGAACGGATTGAGCGTGTGCATGAGGGCCGCAATCGGTGCTTCTACCAGATGATCTACGGCAAATATCGCATCTGGGGGGCTACCGCAGGAATGCTGCGCAACCTTGCCCTACGCATGCAGTTTTATGATAGCCAAACACGGCAGGTAGGGTGACTCCATAATCAATTTATCGTAAAATTATTGCTAGTGTGATGTTGATCATCACATCTGGATTGGCTGCGGGCAATCTGATAGTGAGGCGTGTGCGTGACGCATGTGTAGAACCGTCAGTGGATACCAATGACCAATATCAACAATCTCAATCAATCTGCCCCTGCCGATAACGACATCGATGTTGGCGTCCTGTTTTCCCAGATTCGACGTTTTAAATGGCTTCTGCTGTTTATGCTGTTGCTTGGGATGTTCCTTGGATCAGTCAATTATTTCACATCGACGCGCAAATACACCGCACACACAACCTTAATGGTCAATCTCGAAGGCGAGGCAGCGGCAGCCCAAACGGCAGAGATTGTAAAAACCCTATCAGGTTCGTCAAAAGATACGGTCGCACCAGCATATGCTTTCGCTACTTCCCCCGCTCTTCTGGAAAAAGTTTCCCTCGAAGCGCGGCTTGTAGAAGATGATGAATTTAACAGTGAACTGCGCGAACTGAGTATGCGCGACCAGATTGTTGACGCAATTCGCCCGATCATTGGTATATTTAAGGGGCTTATAGGTGCTAGAACTTCGGCACCCAACAAGACACCTGACTGGGCCAAACCTGAGATATTGCAAGAGCGTCTTGCAGTCAGAGCATTGACAGAGCGCGTTGTCGTTACCGACCTCAAGGACAATTTACAGTTACGAATTTCGGTAACGACTGAACAACCTGAAAAATCGGCAAAACTCGCTAATTTGATGGCAACCACTCTGAACGTGTCCATGCAAAACACGAAAGACGATGCCATCAACAACGCCCGCGAATGGATCAAAAAAGAAGCAAAACGAGTCGAAGGAATAATTCGCGAAATTGAAGCTGAGATCAATGATGAAATCAGCAAAGGTAATGTGATTCCGACGACGGAATCTCTAAGCACGAATGCTCAACGCCTCGTCGAGAGTGAACTGCTTTTGGAAGCAAATGCATTGAGAGTCGAGGCGTTGGTGCGTTTGGGAGAGGTCATCGCCCGTCTGCAAGCGGGCGTGGACCCTCAATCCGCATTCACGACACTCCCCGATAATTTGCGTGATGAATTGATTATCGATTACACGGCGATTTTTGCATGGGAACGCCGGGACGCGCCCCCTTCCCGCGACGAATTGCTTGCCGCCCAGCGGCAATTGGCACGCGATCAGGAGAATCAACTCTCAGCAACCAACCGGTTGATTCAGGAGGTTTCTCCCGTACGCGCTTATACGCGGAAACTCTCGACAGCTCAGAACCGCTTTCGGCAGCTACAAACACGGTACGAGTCTAATCAGAATCTTCTGAATACTTTGCGCCTACGTCAGGCAGAACTTCAGATCGAAAGTGAAGGCAAAGTTCCGAAAATGACGATAATGGAAACTGCTAAACCACCCTTGCGCCATACCAGCCCGTCGCTGCTTCCCTTGCTTTTGATTGGGATGCTAGGTGGGCTTGTTCTAGGGGCAGGAATCATCCTCTTTAAGTTTCTACGGCGGGATGCATTCACGTCGCTCGATGACGTCGAACAGACCTTTGGCGGCGCGCCTACGATTGCGGTGATTTCTGATTTCCGTAAAGGGCTTCGTAAGAAATTCGCATGGGGTGGGCTTTCCACCGAAATTGCTGAAGCCTATCGCCGCATCTATTCCGCCATCTTCGTTGCGAGGTCCGAGGAAGAACCTCATGCGCTCATGGTCGCATCATCCATTCCCAGCGAAGGTAAAACGACAACGAGCATCTACATCGCCGCCGCCGCTGCTGAAGAAGGGCGCAAAACACTCCTGATAGACCTCGATTTCCGAAAAATGAGCGTAACAAGATACCTCAATCTCAAACATAAATTTGGAGTCTACACTGTATTCAGTGGTGATAAATCCTTAACAGATACCGTCATCGCCTACACACCGGGTAAATTCGATATCCTGACTGCCGGTGGTCGCAAGAAAACAACTACGATTGCAGAAGATGGTGAGGCCATAGCCCGCAACACCATGTCTGCGGCACAAGTAGAGAAATTAATTAAGGAAGCGAAGAATCACTACGATGTGGTGATCGTAGATGTACCGCCTATTCTCGCCGTTCAAGACGCCAACATGATCGCCCGGTTCGTTGATACAACGATCTTCGTTGTCGCCACACAAAATCTACAAAAAAAAGCAGCAAAGCGCGCCATGAAGGAATGGGTTCGTTCGGGGCAGGAACTGTTTGGCATAATAGTTCGTGGCGAGAAATCCGAGCTGCACGAATATTATGGCTACAATTACTATCACTATAACTATGCCGCCAAAGAAGATGGGCGCGCCAGACGCACCGGGTCCCGTCGTCGGAAACGCCGGTCAAATGTGGACGTAAAGAAAGCTTCGGGACAGCGGGATTAGGACTGAATGTTTCGCTCTTTCTTTTCCAAAGTTATTGGCCGGGAAGAGCCAGAGGAAGTGCAGCCACTTGTTGCACCACGCCCGATATTCGCCATCGGTGACCTCCACGGCATGTCCAATCTCCTCGAAACCATGGTCGAGGAGATCGCTATCCAAATAGCTCAAGAAAAGCTAGATGATGCCGTCGTGGTTTTCTTGGGCGACTACATCGACCGTGGACCCAATTCAAAAACGACACTCGATCTGTTGATTGACAGCCCTGCACGCTTCGGTGTTGAGACCGTGTTCCTACGTGGCAATCACGAGGCTTTTGCCCAGCAATTTCTCGATAAGCCCTATGCTGAATCACACTGGCTCAAATGGGGTGGTGAGGAAACGATAGAATCCTACGGTATTGATCCGCATGATTTCGGGGCAGATACGAAAGGCCAAATCGCATTATCTAAGACACTTGCGCAGGCCATGGGCGACGTCCATCTCACCTTCCTACGCAACACCCTCGTTAACAGCCATAACGAGATGCCATTCTTCTTCTCCCATGCGGGAATAGATATCGCCCGCCCGCCCGAAGATCAGCCTGAAAAGGCGCTCGTCCACGGCTTACGCGGCTTTCGTGAGACAGGCGGTTGGCCAGATACCATCGCGGTCCACGGCCATTACATCACCGAAGAACCTGACCTTGGAAACCGCCGCATCGGTGTCGATACCGGAGCCTACAGGTCGGGCGTACTAACCGCCTTGTTTTGTATCGATGAAACCATCGATTTCATCGAAATCGAAGAATAACGGTCAAGCGAGCCGTCGCTCTAACCAACGCACGAGCGCCGAGACGACAAGGATCAGCACCAGATATTCCAGTACCAGCACCGTGTAGATTTCTAACGGGCGATACTCGGTCACGACCAACTCGTTCGCCTTGCGCGTCAATTCCTGCATTCCGATGACCGAGACGAGTGACGACATCTTGAGCATATAGATAAACTGATTCCCCAGCGCGGGCAGAATGCGCCGGATCGCCTGTGGCAAGATCACGTAACGCATCGTATCCGTATAGGAGAGCGCGATGGAGTGCGACGCCTCATATTGCCCTTTGTCGATGGACTGGATGCCCGCCCGAAAGATTTCGGCCTCAAAGGCCGAATCCGATAGCGCCAAGGCAATCACCCCCGCCCAGAAAACACTCAGCGAGATCCCGGCCATCTGGGGCAACCCATAATAGACCCACAGGATCATCACGAGGATTGGTACGGCCCGCACTAACTCAACATAGACACGGCTGATCCCCCGCAACCAAGGGCTAGACGATAGCCCCGGCAAGGCGACGAGTAACCCGACCACGACGCTAATGGCGATTGCGGTAAGGGACAGCGCAAGCGTGTACCAATAGCCTTGCAGCAGAAATTTCAGATTAACCGCGCCCGATTTTGTGGAGGGGTCCACCACGTACCAACCCCACTCGTCTGAACAGCCGGTGAGAAGGAACAGACAGGCGAGGAATAGCAGGGCGCTACCCCTCAAGCCTCTGGATCGCGCTGCGCTTGTCTGGGGATGCGATATTTCTTCACACACGCTCATCACGCCCCTCAATGGCTCAGCAACCGACGCAAGAAATCCTGCGCACGGTTGCTTTCTGGCGCGGTGAAAAATGGCTCTGGCGCGGCGACCTCGACGATCTCACCATGATCCATAAAGACCATGCGATCGGCCACCCGCCGCGCGAACCCCATCTCATGGGTCACACACACCATCGTCATGCCCGTCTCGGCCAACTCCACCATCGTATCCAAAACTTCGCCGATCGTTTCGGGGTCGAGCGCCGATGTCGGTTCATCGAACAACATGATACGCGGCTCCATACACAGGGCGCGGGCGATGGCCACACGCTGTTGCTGCCCCCCCGATAGCTGACGCGGCATCTTCATCGCCTGTTCGGGAATACGGACCCGCTCCAGATACCGATGCGCCAGTGCCACCGCCTTTTCACGCGACAGCCCCCGCGACCGCATCGGCCCTAGCGTAAGGTTATCGAGCACCGATAGATGCGGAAACAGATTGAACTGCTGAAACACCATCCCGACATTCTGGCGGATGCTCTCCAACGACGCCTTGGTTCCGTCGAGCCGCAGGCCATCCACATCAATGGTGCCGGAATCATGCTTCTCCAACTGATTGATGCAGCGGATCAACGTCGATTTACCGGAGCCGGACGGGCCGCAGACAACAACACGCTCGCCCGCCATAACGTCGAGCGAAACACCCTTCAGGGCATAAAAATCGCCATAGGTCTTCACGACCTCATCCATGCGGATCACCGCCCTATTTCGCGTATCGGGCATGGGCCGAGATGCCTCCGTAGTGTCACGATTCGACGACACTAAGTGTCACGTTGCAAATACACTCGAAGCGCGGCATTAATCCACCTTAATACATCGTTCCGACCGGAGAGACCTATGAAGACCCTTAAAATTATCGCCGCCAGCCTATTCCTGTTTGCCTCCACCGCCGGAGCGCAGGCCGCTTCCGCCTTGCAGGAAATCCTCAGCGGCGGCGTGCTAAAGGTCGGCACGACCGGTGACTGGAATCCGATGACGATGAAAGATGTCGCGACAAATGGCTATACTGGCTACGATATCGACGTGATGACCGAGCTGGCCAAAGACCTTGGCGTCGAGGTTGAATTCGTGCCCGCCGACTGGAAAACACTGGTCAGCGGCGTGACCTCGGGCAAATATCACATGACTGGCTCTGCGTCCGTCTCACCCTCGCGCGCCAAGGCCGCTGGATATTCGACCAGCTATTTCTCACTGGCCACCGTGCCGCTGGTGCTGAAGAAAAACGCCGATAAATTCACCGATTGGGAAGACTTGAATGATGCCGACGTGACCGTTGCCGCAACCTTGGGTACGACTCAGGAAAAGCAGGTAAAAGACTTCTTCCCCGACGCTAAATACAAGATCGTCGAATCGCCCGCGCGTGATTTTCAGGAAGTGCTGGCGGGCCGCGCCGATGCGCATATCACCTCGAATGTCGAGGCATATAAGTTGGTCGAGAAGTACACTCAGATGATGGTTGTGCCTGTATCGGCCCCCAAAGCCCGCACACCCATCGCAATGCTACTGCCGCAGGATGACCAAATATGGATAAATTACATCAATACATGGATCGCGTTGAAGCGCGAGAGCGGCTTCTTTGACACGCTTGGCCGCAAATGGCAGTTGCAAAACTAAATCCAGACTCGCGCTAACGAATGGTTTAAGTGTAGCAATACGGGATGCCGATAGTTAACGGCGCCCCGTATGAGGCTTCGACATCATCCATGCTCACGCTCTACAACACCCCTGTTAGCGTCTACGGCATCAAGACGCGCATCCTACTGCGGCACAAAGGGCTGAAGCGGGAGGAGCAACTCCCTCCCGGTGGATATGGATCAGCGGCTTATAAAAAGGTCGTCCCCTCGGGTAATGTGCCTGCGCTTATTGATGACGGGTTGCTGATTGCCGATTCGGAAGCCATCGCTGAATATATCGAAGAGCGTTATCCCGATCCGCCAATGATGCCCACGGGGTTGGCGGCGAGGGCTAAGGCGCGTGAACTCTCTCGATTCCATGATACGCGGCTGGAACCGGAAGTACGCGCCCTCTTCCGGGTGGTTTCGCCGAATCGACATGATGCGGTGCATGCCGCGCGACAGGCCGAGGCAATCAACGCACGACTCGGCCAACTGGCCATTTTAGTTGACCGGCGCGGTCAGGAGCGGGGCGGTAGCGGGCCTTCCCTGCGTAGCGATGCAGTGCCCTTACTACTGGCCGATTGTGGATATCCGGCGACCTTCGCATGGATTGACGCGCTCGACTCTGCGCTTGATCTAAGCATCGATTGGCCGGGGGCCGTCAGTGCCTATCGTTGGATGCTCGACGAGCAAGATGCAGTATCGGTAACAATGGCTGGGTATGGCGCGGTGATCCGGGAGTGGATCGCGAAGCAGTAGCCAAGCGATTTGCGATAAACCTGAGCCATATTTTGCGCCAAGAGCCGCGCAAAATATGGCGCTTCATGATTCAGAATAATCGCAATTCGCTTTATCCCTTATCCCGCATCAATCTGGCCTTCTCACGGCCCCAATCGCGCTTCTTCTCAGTCTGGCGTTTATCGGCGACGTTCTTGCCTTTGGCCAGCCCCAACAACAGCTTTGCGATGCCCCGGTCGTTGAAATACAGCTTCAGCGGCACGATAGTCATGCCTTGCCGGTCGCGCGCCTGCTTCATACGCTCGATTTCCTTGCGTTTCAGCAGCAGCTTACGCTTGCGCCGTTCCGCATGGTTGAAATGGCGCGCCATCGGATAGGGCTGGATCGCCGAATTGATCAGCCACATCTCGCCATCCTCTGGGGAAGCATAGCTTTCGGCGATATTTGCCTGACCATCGCGCAGGGATTTCACCTCTGATCCGGTCAGCGCAAGGCCCGCCTCCACCGTATCCTCGATGGAATAATTGTACCGCGCTTTGCGGTTTTCGGCGACGAGCTTGTTGTTATCGTCGGCTTTCTTCTTCTTCGCGGCCATCAGCTACTCAACAGCCCCAACCCACTCATCGCCGCTCGGATTTGCGCCTTTGTCTCCTCGGTGCATCCCATAATCGGCGCGCGCACCTCTTCGGAGCACATCCCCAGTAGCGACAACGCATATTTGGCGGGCGCGGGTGAGGATTCGAGGAACATGGCGCGGTGCAACGGGTATAGCTTATCCTGCCAGTCGAGCGCCGTCTTGTAATCACCCTCCAGACACGCCGTCTGCATCGCCGAACACGCGGCGGGCGCAACATTGGCACTGACGGAGATACATCCCTGCCCGCCCATCGCATTATAGCCCACGGCGGTCGCATCCTCGCCGGACAGCAGCGCGAAACCGGGGCCGCAATCCAACCGCTCTTGACCACAGCGCGCCAGATCACCCGTCGCGCATTTATTGCCAATGATCCGGGGCAGTTTCGCCAATTCGGCCATTGTCTCATCGGTCATGTCGATCACGCTACGTCCGGGAATGTTGTAGATCATGATCGGGATATCGGCGGCTTCATGCAGCGTGCGATAATGCTCGATCAGCATCCGCTGGTTCGGCTTGTTGTAATAGGGTGTCACGACCAGTGCCGCATCGGCGCCAACCTGCGCAGCGTGACGCACAAAAGATGTTGCCTCCGCCGTACTGTTCGACCCGGCCCCGGCAATCACAGGGATACGCCCCGCCACCGTCTCAACAGTCAGGGCGACAACACGCTCATGCTCTTGATGGTTCAGCGTGGGCGATTCGCCCGTGGTGCCAACGGGCACGAGGCCATGTGTTCCGTTTTTTATATGCCATTCAATTAACGACTTCAGGGCATCTTCATCCACAGCCCCGGCTTTGAAGGGCGTAACCAGCGCAACGAATGACCCTTTCAGACGGGAGGACGTGTTTGTGGAATCGGCCATTGGAATGCCCCTAATCTATGGCGGTGCAGGAAAGAGCGCCGACTCTAATGCGATTTCGCCGGAAAGGGAATCATTTCGCGTGCGAAGATGCATGACCGAAACCGAACGCAAACTCACCACGGCTTCGTGCCTTCCGAACTTCATGGCGATCTGGTATCGTCTTACGATCAACAGAAAACCTACAGGTGCCCTCGCCATGTTCCCATTCCGCCATGCGATGCTCGCCCTCGCCCCGGCCATTTTTCTTGGCATTGCACAGGCGGGCGCAACCACACCAGCGGAAAAGGCGACTCTGACACGCATGGTCGATCTGGCCAAGGCGTCGAAATGGGTGCCTGCTCGCGACGCTGCCCGCCGCTCACGCAACCCTGCGGCGCTGGATGCATACGAATGGCTACGCCTGCGCCAACCCGGTATTGATAATTTCGAGCGTATGGCCCGCTGGGTTGAAACCCATCCCGATTGGCCATCTCAGGCAAAGATTCAGGTTCAAGGCGAATACGCCCTCGATGGTGGCGCAGCGCGAAACGGGCGCGTTATCGCCTTTTTCGACCGCTTTGCCCCGCGTACAGGCGTCGGTGCCGTCCGCTATGCCATGGCGTTGAAAGCCGTCGGACGTGTGCAAGATGGTAGCGATGTCGCCGCCGATACATGGTTGACCAAAAACCTCTCAGCCACCGAAGAACGCCGCCTACTCGGCGCATTCCCCAAAACGCTACGCCCATTGCATGACCGGCGTCTGGACGCTCTAATCTGGAAATCCTACCTTACAGGCGCAGAACGCCACCTATCACGCGCTTCGCACAGCCAACGCATTCTCGGCAAGGCCCGCATTGCACTCATGCGCGGTAAAGGCAATGTCGATGGGCTGGTCGCACAGGTGCCCGCCGCCCTGAAGAACGATCCCGGCCTCTCCTATGCTCGCATGGTTTGGCGCAAGAAAAAGGGGCTGACCTCTTCGGCAGAAGCAATGATGGTCAAAGCATCCGCAACCGGCACCCTTGGCCAACCAGAACGATGGGCGGATGAGCGCGCCATCTTCGTGCGTGGCGCACTCAAGGAAAACGACTTCCAGCGCGCTTACGTCCTCGCCGCCGGAAACAGCCTTGCCAAAGGTATCGACTTCGCCGAACTCGAATGGATGGCGGGTTGGCTCGCCTTGCGCCGCCTCAACGACCCCGCAGCAGCACTAAAACATTTTGAACGGTTACATCGGGGCGTAGTTACCCCTGTCAGCCGCGCACGGGCCGCATATTGGGCTGGCGAAGCCAGCGCCAAGATGGGCAAAACAGCGGATTCAATTCGCTGGCACAAAACATCGGCGGAGCATTCCAGCGCCTTCTATGGCCAGCTATCAGCCAAGCGCCTGCATAATAATCTTTCCCATTCGGTCCCCAAACTAATCGCCGCCCAGAACGGCCCTTGTGTCACCGATCCCAGCGTCGCAGTCGGGTCAGCCCTAGCCGCTGGAGGTGCAACCGTCGAGGCACGATTGTTCTTCTATCACGCTCTCGAAAAATGCCGCACACCCAACGAATCCAAAGCTTTGGGCCTACATGCCGAAGGTTTGGGCGCGTTCCGCATCAGCGTCGGCATGGGCAGCAAGCTACGTCGCAAATCGATCTTTATCCCCGAAATCTCACATCCAATTCTTAGCCTTCCCCGCGAGGGCTGTAAGGGTGAAAGCGCCCCTGAACGCGCCCTCACACTAGCCGTTGCCCGTCAGGAAAGCGGCTTTGACGCCAAAGCGCGCAGCCGTGCAGGCGCACGGGGCGTGATGCAGGTCATGCCAAGCACCGCGAAAGTCACCGCCCGCGCGGCTGGTGTCCGTTATGATCTGGCCCGTCTGAGCAGCGAGCGCATGTACAATGCCCGTATCGGCCAATGCTATCTATCTCAGCTTCTGGACCGTTTCGATGGTTCCTACCCGCTGGCAATTGCGGGCTATAATGCGGGACCGGGCCGTGTATCGCGTTGGCTCGATGAATTCGGCGACCCTCGTACTGGCGAAATCGATCTGATCGACTGGATCGAGCGCATTCCTTTCCGTGAAACCCGCAATTACGTACAGCGGGTACTCGAAGGGATGAACGTCTATCGCGCCCGCCTTGGGCAAGGGTAAGTGAGCGCAAATGACGTAAGGGCATGTTTAGTCAACGGATGATCTTGTTAAACTCTCTCCAGTGCTGCACTCTCGGTTTCGTGGGGTACGGTTTGGATTGAGGTAATACGGTGACGGATGATGGTGATTTTACGGAACATGGATTGCGGACGGCGGATGGGATCACGCTCAGTTTCCGAAACTATGGATCGCGATTTTCAACACTTGCTCCGGTGCTATGCCTCGCGGGCCTGACTCGTAATGCAAAGGATTTCCACGACCTCGCCACAGAACTTGCTCTCGCTAGGCGCGTCGTCTGCCTTGATGCGCGTGGGAGGGGCCGCTCGGATTATGACGATAACTATTCCAGCTACACTCTTGTGCGTGAAGTCGGCGATATCCTAACACTCATTTCTCAAGAATTTCAGAAACCTTGTATCATTATCGGCACCTCACGCGGCGGATTGGCCGCAATGATCCTGAATGGCGTACGGCACGATATGATCGCCGGGATTGTCCTGAACGATATCGGGCCAGAACTGGAACCGGCGGGGCTAAAACGCATCATCGATTATCTGGGCATTCCACCCAACCCGTTGGAAACATGGGATGACGCGGTGGCGGCGCTGAAATCGTCAAATGCTAACGAATTCCCCGATTTGACTGACGAGCAATGGGTTGCCTGGGCACATCGTACATTCCGTGACGATGATGGCGTGCCGATTCTCGACTATGATCTAAAGCTGCGCGATGCCACGCTAGAGGCGGGGCCGATGACCTCTGATTTTTGGCCCCAGTTTCGAGGCTTGGGCGATACGCCAACCCTAATGCTGCGCGGAGAAAATTCGGACCTCATATCCGTCGAAACCGTACAGAAGATGCGGCGCACCAAACCGGACATGACCGCCGTAACAGTCAAAGGGCGTGGCCATGTGCCCTTCCTCGACGAGCCAGAGGCACGCATGGCAATCCTGTCTTTCATAGCGGAGATCGACGCCACCACGACCTAAATCATACCAAGGGCGGAGATCGACGACACTTTTCACCGCTGCCCCGGGCGAAGACCCGGGGCCTCCTTGCAAAAGGGTACGAGGCTCGAAGGAGGCCCCGGATCGGGTCCTACTACATGCACACATCTGGTTTTGTATTGAAACCGGGGTTTCATCCTGATTCTCCTTGTGCCTGTCTTTATATGGATGGAGGGAGCGATGTCGGTGATCGGGCTGGGGCGGTTTGGG
>CALFVD010000079.1 GCA_937928005.1 uncultured Neomegalonema sp.
TTCCCGCAACTCCACAGCCGTCAAATCCTCACGTGTCACCATCACTGTCATCGAAACCTCCTTGCTTCGATGACAATGATTCAGAATTCGCAGGATTTGGGAATCCTCAAAATGAGTCGCCAGTCAGGGCGATTGGTATTATTCTGTGGTGTTGGCGAATTCAGTTGCGTTCAATGCGTAGGCGGTGAGTGCGAAGCTGGGCATCGCGCCAATCGGAGGATTTGCGTTCCGTGGCAACCTGTGCCGCCGCACAGTCACAGGGCTTATCGCCCAATGCGCCCTCGTGGTGCATTTCCAGAATGGCGGCATCATCTTCGACGTCGAGTTTTACGAAGACAGGCCCGGTCTGGGAGAGGCGATAAGCCCGCTCACTGACGGCACGGGCACTTTCGGAGACACAGCAGGCGAGGCGCTCGGCCTCTCGTGCGCTCCAACCTTGCCGCTCCGCACAACCTTGAACCCAATTGCTTGCGGTATCGCCGTCGAATTCGCCAGAAAGAAAACAAGTGTCGGTCATCGGGTCGTCTCCGCCTCGAAAATGCTGCCTTTTGAACAGCTTCTCATCTTTCACTTAAAACGGAGTAATTTCCGTCACTTTTGTTTCGATGTTCATCGTAAATTTCATCTTAACAGTCCTTATGTCGCACTCATGTGACAGGTGACTCTACGCAATGTTGCAGCTTGCGTGCCATCATGCGAAGCGTGGGGAATAGAGTCAGATGGAGCCATGGAATGAAAATCGCCTCGCTCGACACGTTCATCGTCGGCAATCCGCCCCCCGGTTTTGGTGGGCGATATTTTATCTTTCTCAAGTTGACGACTGCTTGTGGCGTGGTGGGCTATGGCGAGGTCTATGCCGCGACGTTCGGGCCGAAGGTGGTCGAGGTGATGATCGAGGATGTGTTTGGGCGGTATGTAGAGGGGCATGATCCGTTTCGTATCGAAGCATTGTGGCATCGAGGGTATGGTTCGGGGTTCACGCAGAGGCCAGACTTGTCGATGATGGGCGTGATTTCCGGCTTGGAAATGGCCTGTTGGGATATCATGGGCAAGGCGGTAGAGAAGCCTATTCATGCGTTGCTGGGCGGGCGTGTGCATGATCGCCTGCGCAGTTATACCTACCTGTACCCAAAGGACGGCGAGGATGCGGCGGCGTTCTATGCTGATCCTGATGCCAGTGCCGAGCGGGCGGTTGAGGCGGTAGAACAGGGGTTTACGGCGGTGAAGTTCGACCCCGCCGGGCCGTATAGTATCTATGATGGACGGCAACCGGATCTGGCCGCACTGGATTTGTCGGAGGCGTTTTGTCGGTCGATCCGTGGGGCGGTGGGGACGCGGGCCGATCTATTGTTCGGAACGCATGGGCAGTTTACGGCATCGGGCGCGTTGCGACTGGCACGACGATTGGAGGCGTATGATCCGCTGTGGTTTGAAGAGCCGTGCCCACCCGATAATGTGGCGGCGCTGGGCCGGGTTGCGGCGGGGACGAGCATCCCTGTGGCGGCGGGTGAGCGGCTGACGACAAAGGCGGAGTTTGCGCGTTTGCTGGAAGCGGGGGGCGCGTCGATCCTACAGATGAATCTGGGGCGTGTTGGTGGCCTTCTGGAAGCCAAGAAGATTGCGGGGATAGCGGAGGCGCATGGCGCGCTGATTGCTCCGCATCTGTATTGTGGGCCAATCGTCGGGGCGGCGAATGCGCAGCTTGCGGCCTGTTCACCAAACTTTCTGATTTTGGAGAGCATTGGGCGATGGGACGGGTTCCACGCCGATATATTGACATCGCCCATGCCGTTTGAGGAGGGGCATGTGTTGGTGACGGATGCGCCGGGTCTGGGGGTAGAGCTGAATGAGGCAGTTGCGCGGGCGCATCCCTATGGGGGCGACCGGCTGCATCTGGAGATGGCGGGCGAGCCGTTTGATGCGACGGGCTATACCGGGTTTGCCGGGGGATAAGCGGCGACCTGCTTCTCCACCCGGATCGTGTAGAGCGCGCAGGCGAGGCACAGGGCGGATGAGCCTAGAATACAAAAGATCAGCGGATACGCGCCCGATGTCTGTGTTAGGGTCAGGGCAGCCAGTGCCGATAGGATCGCCCCGCAGAATGTCATTATCGCGCCGCCCAAGCCCGCCGCTGATCCGGCCAATTCGGGGCGTATGTCGAGCATTCCGGCATTGGCTGAGGGTAGGATCAACCCGTTTCCCAATCCGATAGTGAAGGTGAAGGCGAAGAAACCTAGCGGGTGTGCCATGCCCGCCTGCGCCGTTACCAGCGTCATCGACATACCGATCAGCGTGACCAATGCACCAGTCAGGATCATGCGGTAGAGGCCGATGCGGTTGGCAAAGCGCCCCGATATTCCATTGCCGGTCGCATAGCCCATTGGTGTAATGGCGAGGTACAGGCCGACCTCGGTGGCGCTAAGATCATAGACGACATCACCGACAAAGGGCGCGCCGCCGATAAAAGCGAAGAATGTGCCGGACGCAAAGGTCATGGTCATCGTGTATCCCCAGAAACGACGGGAGCGTAGGAGAGCCGGATACGTACGAAACTGTGCGGTGAAACTGGCCGAGCGTTGGCGGTTCGTCTCGCCTTGATCGAACCAGACGATTAGCAGCGTGAGACATCCGGCGAGTGTGAGCGCGTGAAAACTGGCGCGCCAGCCGAAAGTATCACCCAGAAATCCACCGATAGTAGGCGCAATCATGGGGGCGAGCGCCATGCCCATCGTGACATAGCCGAGGCGGCTGGCGGCATCCTCGCGGGCAACGATATCGCGGATCGTTGCGCGGGAAATGACGTAGCCGGAGATGATGCTGGTCTGGAACGCACGAAAGAGCAGGAAAATCTCGATATCCGTGGCGAAGGCAGCACCAATGGAAGCGGCGATGAAGATCACGACCGTCCAGATTGCAACAGGGCGCCTACCGTAGCGGTCGGAAAGGGGACCAATGATGAGCTGCGTCAATCCGGTCAGGGCAAGATACCCCGTTACCGCGATTTGCATAACGGCATAGGAAACGCCGAAATCTTCCGCCATATCAGGCAGGGAGGCGAGGAAGATGTTCATCGTGATCGCCCCCGTCGCCGCCAGCAGTACGAGCGTCGTAAGATGCGGTGGGGTCGTCCGGTCGAGGTAGCGAGCGGGAGGGAAGGCGTTCATCATAAGAAAGTAGCTGTGAGGCTTGATTTGTCGATGCGAGTCTTCAGCTTCAACTCTTCAACCGATATCCCGTCCTGAACATCCAGTGGCAGAGCCACCAGAGCAGGGCGGCGATGACGAGGGAGACGGCCATGCCGATGCGTGGGTCCGTGTCGCCTTGGCCGAGAACGCCATAGCGGAAACCGTCGATCAGGAAATGGATCGGGTTGAAGGCCGAGATACTGCGCCATGGCTCCGGCAGGATGTCGATGGAATAGAAGGTGCCGGACAGGAAGGCCAAAGGCGTGATCAGGAAGTTCGTCACCAGCGCCGTGTGATCGAACTTTTCGGCCCATATGCCTGTAATGGCGCCGCAGAGTGACAGGATCAGCGCGCCCACCACAGCGAAGGACAGCGCCCAAAGTGGATGCGCGATACCGCTCCACGCAAACGGAAAGATGACGAGGGCGGCAACGCCCGCCACCGCCAACCCGCGCATGACGCCGCCCAACGCATAAGCCGTGGTCAATTCGCCAGCGGAGAGCGGGGGCATCAACACGTCGATGATATTGCCCTGTACCTTGGCGACCACCAGCGAGGAGGAGGCATTGGCAAAGGCATTCTGGAGGATCGCCATCATAATGATCCCCGGTGCAAGGAAATGCGCGAAGGGCACGCCGAATACCTCGCCCCGCCGCTCGCCTAACGCCAATGTGAACACGGCCATGAAAAGAAGGGCGGTTCCGGCAGGGGCGAGCAGGGTTTGTTGGTAAACTTTGAGGAAGCGCCGGACTTCTTTTCCAAGCAGTGTCTGGAACCCCACGTAATTGAAACGCCCGAAGCGGCGCTCGCCCTGAGCCTGTAACATTGAGGTAGAATTGGCCACAGCGTGATCCCGGATAAGAGGTTTACGGAGAATACGAATCGACTCTTCTTGTTCCATCGGTTCGGAACGCTTATAGTATCAGCTTACATTTCCCTAACGATGCTCCTGAACGGCGCGTATGTCGCCTGTGTGGAGCGTGGATTGCGAGCATTTCTATGGCCTGGACCGATGATCGTGTCGAAACGCTGAAAAAGATGTGGGGCGAGGGTATGAGCGCCAGCCAGATCGCCAAGGAGCTGGGCGGTGTAACGCGCAATGCGGTGATCGGCAAGGTTCACCGTTTGGGGCTGTCGAGCCGCAACCAAGGCAAGCCCGAAGCGCCGGAAGCCAAGGCGGCGCAGCCTGTTGCCGCCGCGTCGGTCGAGGCACCAAAACCCAAGACCGAGGCACCCGCGCCAAAACCCGCCGAGCCACCCGTGGTAGAAGCGGTGGAGGCGAAGCCGGAGGTGATCATCGAAGAGGAAACGACATTACCCGCCGAGGTCGAGGCACCGGGTGGGATGGTCACGATTCCTTCGGAAAATCAGGTCAATATCGCGGAAATTGACCGCGATGCACATAAGCTGTCACTGATGGAACTGACCGAGCGAACCTGTAAATGGCCCATCGGCGACCCCAGCCGTGGCGAGTTCTACTTCTGTGGCCATCCGGTCATTGCCGGTAAGCCCTATTGCAAGGGCCATGCGGCGGCGGCCTATCAGCCGATGTCCTCGCGCCGCGACCGCGACCGCGCCCGCAACACACAACGCCCGGCGATTACGCGTAGCGCCTGATCTGATTTATACCTCTCGAATAAAGCCCCGTCGCAGTCATTGCGGCGGGGTTTTTCGTTGTCTTTCGACCCGTCCGCGATACGGTTCAGGCTGAATGGGGGACGTGAATATGGATGCGATGCCAAAGCCGTTGGCGGGGCTGAAAGTACTGGAACTGGCGCGTATCCTTGCGGGGCCATGGACGGGACAAATTCTTGCTGATCTGGGGGCCGAGGTCATCAAGATTGAAAGTCCCGGCGGCGACGATACCCGCACATGGGGGCCGCCTTTCGTGCAGGAAACAGGGGCGGCGGCATATTTTCATGCGGCGAACCGGGGCAAGAAATCGGTTGTTCTCGATTTGAAAACGGATGAAGGGCAGGCCCATGCGAAGGCATTGGCCGCGCGTTCCGATGTGATGATCGAGAATTTCAAGCTGGGTGGGCTGGCGAAATATGGGCTGGATGCGGACAGCCTGTGCGCCGCGAACCCGCGCCTAATCTATTGTTCGATCACCGGTTTTGGCCAGAGCGGGCCGTATGCGCCGCGTGCGGGATATGACTTCATCATTCAGGCGATGAGCGGGTTGATGTCGGTCACGGGCGAGCAAGGGGGCGAGCCGCAGAAGCTAGGCGTAGCCGTGGCTGATTTGGTCACGGGGCTGAATGCGGTCATTGCCATACAGGCGGCGCTGTCGGAGCGGGAGAAGACGGGGCAAGGGCGGCATATCGACATGGCGCTGCTGGATTCTTGCGTGTCGATCCTGTCCAATCAGGCGCTCTCGTATCTGACCTCCGGCACTGCGCCGGTTAGTATCGGGAACGCGCATCCGTCTATTGTGCCCTATCAAGTGTTCGCCGTGGCGGATGGGCATTTCATCCTTGCGGTCGGCAATGATGGACAGTTCCGCAAGGCGTGCGGGGTGTTGGGATTGGCCGATTTGCCCGGTGATCCAGACTACGCAACCAATCCCGCGCGCGTGGCGAACCGGGGCGCGCTGGTGCCGATGCTACAAGCGGTGCTGATGCGCTGGACCCGCGATGATATCCTTGCGGCGCTGGAGGCGGCGGGAGTTCCGGCGGGGCCGATCAACGGGATCGACGATGTCTTTGCTGATCCGCAGGTGCAGGCGCGGGGGATGCAAATCGCGCATGGCACCATTCCCGGCGTACGGATGCCGATCCTGTTCGATGGCGCGCCGATGGTGGCGGATCGTCCTTGCCCTCGCCTTGGTGAGCATACGGATGAGGTGTTGGCGGGGCTGAATGATTAAAGCGAATTGCGATTATCCTGAATCATCAAGCGCCATATTTTGCGCGGCTCTTGGCGCAAAATATGACTCAGGTTTATCGCAAATGGCTCTAGAGTCGCATCCCCGGACCCCGGCCCGTTGGCCGGGATGCATGAAGGATTGAAGGGAAGCCATGCACCATCTCGACCTAGCCGATCCTGCTTTCTCGACCCGTTCGGCGGCGGTGCGGACGGCGCGGGAGGCGCATTGGTGCGCGCGCACGCCTTATGGGCTTGCCGTGCTGCGCTATCGCGAGGTTGGGATGCTGCTGCGCGACCGACGACTGCGTCAGGGGAGCCATGCGTGGCCGCTGACGAACGGGCTGACGGGGCCGTTTGCACAATTCTGGATGCGAAGTGTCATTGGGCAGGAAGGGGCGGCGCATCGGCGGTTGCGTGATCTGGCGGTGCCAGTGCTGTCGGAGGCGTTTATCGAGGGGCTGCGCCCAAGTTTTCAGGCGATTGCCGATGATCTATGCGCGGGGTTGGTGGCGCGCGAAACCTGTGAGTTTCAGGGCGATTTCGCGATTCCGTTTGCGGGGCAGGCGATTTGTGCGTTGCTGGGACTGCCGCTGTCTGACTGGCCGATTATCTCGCATGATGCGTCTGATTTGGGGCTGGCGATGGGGGTGGAATGTCGCCGCCATGAGCCGGTTTTCGATGCCGCCTGCGAGCGATTGACGGCGCTGGCCGCGCGGCTTGTCGAGCGTGCGCGGGATGGCGAGGACCGGACCAGCTATATCGCCGGGCTGGTTGCGCGTGCCGATGCGGACCCTCAGACGGATGAGACGGCGCTACTCGATCTGATCGTAATTTCGATCTTTGGCGGGGTGGATACGACCCGTTCACAGTTGGGCCTCGGCCTGTCGCTGTTCATTGATCATCCGGCGCAATGGGCGGCTTTGCGGGCCGATCCGTCGCTGATCCCGAATGCGGTGGAGGAGATTATCCGCGCGCGCCCGACGACGACATGGGTGACGCGCGAGGCGGTCGAGGATTTCGAGTTCGGCGGCGAGACCATCGCGAAAGGAACGGTGCTGCACCTGTTGGTCCATGCCAGCGCACGTGATCCGGCGATATGTGATGCCGCAGGCTTCGACATCACCCTGCGGCGGCGCAAGCATTTCGGGTTTGGGGGCGGCGCGCATCACTGCATCGGGCATCTCGTCGCCCGCACCGATATCGCCTGCGCGTTGGCGGCGCTGGCGCGGACATTTGAGACGGTGGATTATGATGGCGCGCCCGTTTGGTTGCCCGATAGCGGCAATACGAGCGCAGAAAGACTGCCGATCCGCTATACTATAGCGATTTGCGATAAACCTGAGCCATATTTTACGCCAAGAGCCGCGCAAAATATGGCGCTTGGTGATTCAGAATAATCGCAATTCGCTTTATTGGCCACGCCCCCGGATCGCATTGAGGATTGCTCCGGCGATGATGGCGATGGCGGTAAAGATGACGATCAGCAGGGCGGACCCGCCCGCATTGTCGGGCTTGATCCAGACGATGGCTGCAATACCCATAAGGACACCGACGGCGGCATGGATGCCGAGTTTTCCGAGATCGCCCATGGTTTATCCTCCCAGAAATTTCAGCAACCCGTCGCCATAGCGGTTTACGATCTGTCGTAGTTTTATGCGCAGTTTTTCGGCAGAGAAGCCCTCCTGCCAGAGTGCGGGGTCGCGTTCGATATCGTCGCGCCAAATGCGCAGCACGTCCTTGGCATCGGCGACCGTCTTCACGTCGCTCAGATCGGCGGCGAGGACCACGGCGTCGGGCGTGCCTTTCATCGCGGCGGGTGCCCATGCCAGCAGGAATGGGCCGCGTCCGGTTAGGTCGATCCCGGTCGACATGGCCTCACCGATGGCACCGCGCGCGATGGCGATATCGTAAAATTCGACCGCATTCTCGCAACTGTCTTCCTCGGCGCGGGTGGTGTTGAGGCTATCGGGTAGGTCAGGATTCCTGCGGTCATCGACGGGCCAGACCGTGACCATCTGCGCGCTTTTGGGGGCATCAACATCATCGGCATTAAGGAGCGCGCTGAAGAAGGCTTCACAGATTGCGATGTATTTTGCCTTATCCTCGCTGGTGGCCAATGTGCTGAAGGCAACGATACCGTAGGCGGCGAAGGATTCGGGTGGAAAGCTTTCGCGCCCCGTGAATAGGCGTGTGGCGTTGACGCGCGCAGATGGGGCAGCGGCCTCGATGATCGCGACTGTCTCCACAGGGCGGATATAGGCGGGGATCGAGACTGACATGCTCGGCTCAGGGCTTGGCACTGCTGCTGGTGCTGGCGGCGGAGAGGGCGCTGGCAGCAAGGCGGGCTGCATCATCCCCGGCTCAAAGCGCGCCATGCCCGGCTGTGCCGTGGCATTTGCCCAAGTCATGCTGTCGAAATCGAGCCGATCGCGGCGTAGCCTCACGCGATTACAAGGACGGGATGCCCCCCCGGCGATTAGGCATCCATCGCGTATGGCCCCGACTAATAAACCCTCATCCGCCGCATCCAGCAACGTCACCATAATCGGTGTGCGGGGCAGGACGGGGTTTACCTGATTCCAAAAAAGCTTGTTATTGCCGACGGCATCCCTGCCTTCGACGATCCGGTCGCCAAGGGCGCGGTAGAGATCGACCCGTGACAGCGATATCGGATTGCCGGTTCCTCCGATCACCGAAACGCCACTATCTTGCGCAAGCGCCCCTGAACCCATGGCCAGCAAGGCCAGTACCGCAATCCGAATCCGCATGGTCGTACTCCCGTATCAACTCGACACTGTAAGAGTATCACTATCGACGCGCAGTCAAAAGCGTCGATCCATTGGCCTTGCGCTCCTTCTGCGCTAAACCTTTCGTTATATGAGAATCGAGACCCTCTCCCCATGCGCGGTATAAGAAGTCGCCAGCATACCGGCGGCAATGCCGAATGGCGCGTTATCAAGGATGTCGTGCCCTATCTCTGGCCCAAGGGCGAGCCGGATGCGCGGCTGCGCGTGGTTATCGCGATGGGTTTCCTGATCCTCGCCAAGATCGCCACCGTCATCACGCCGTTCTTCTTTAAATATGCGGTCGATGCATTGTCTGAAGAGGGCGGGGTCGAGGCGAAATGGCAGACGGCATTTCTGGTCACACCAGTTGCTCTGGTGTTGGTCTATTGCACGGCGCGGGTGGCGACGGTTTTGTTTGCGCAATTGCGCGATGCGGTATTCAGCCGGGTAGGACAACGGGCGCTGCGGCGGCTGGCCATCCGCACTTTTGGGCATATCCACCGCCTGTCGCTGCGGTTCCATCTGGAGCGCAAAACCGGAGCGATGAGCCGGATTATTGAGCGGGGAGTAAAGGGGGTCGAGTTCCTGCTGCGGTTCGTGTTGTTCTCTATCGTGCCGCTGATGATCGAGCTGATGCTGGTGATTGGGATTTTCTGGTGGCATTTCGGCGGGTGGTTCGCCTTTGCCATTCTCGTCGCTATTGTCAGCTACATCGCCTTTACCTTCCGCGTGACCGAATGGCGCGTGAAGATCAGGAAGGAGATGAACGAGCAGGATCAGGACGCAAATCAGAAGGCCATCGATGCGCTGCTGAACTACGAGACGGTGAAATATTTCTCCGCCGAACGGCGCGAAACGGAACGGTATGACAGTGCGATGACGCTGTATGAGAACGCCGCCGTGAAGACGCAAACGACGCTGGCGATGCTGAATTTCGGCCAGACGCTTATTCTGACCGCTGGGCTGGCGGCGGTGATGATTATGGCGGGGCAGGGGGTCGTGGCGGGCACGCTGACAGTCGGGGACTTTGTGATGGTCAACGCGCTGATGATGCAGGTGGCGATGCCGCTGAATTTTCTCGGCACGGTCTATCGCGAAATCCGGCAATCTTTGATCGATATGGGCGAGATGTTCACTTTGCTGGAGACGCCGCCTGAGGTGATGGATGCGCCAGATGCAAAGCCGTTGCGGGTGAGCGAGGGGCGGGTTGTCTTCGATGCTGTCGAATTCGCCTATGGGCCGGATCGCCCGATCCTGCATGGTCTGGATATCGATGCCAAAGGGGGCAGTACCGTTGCCTTCGTCGGACATAGTGGGGCAGGAAAATCGACGGTCGCGCGGCTATTGTTCCGCTTTTATGATCCGGTTTCGGGGGCGATTAATATCGACGGGCAGGATATCCGCGATGTGACGCAAGAAAGCCTGCGTGCGCATATCGGGGTCGTGCCGCAGGATACGGTGCTGTTCAACGACACCATCCGCTACAATATCGGCTATGGCCGTGCCGGTGCGAGCGAGGTGGAGATCGAGGATGCGGCGCGGGCGGCCTCAATCCATGACTTCATCATGGAATTGCCCGATGGTTACGACACGCAGGTTGGTGAGCGGGGGTTGAAACTTTCGGGTGGCGAGAAACAGCGCGTTGCGATTGCCCGGACAATCCTCAAGAATCCGCCAATCCTAATCCTCGACGAAGCCACCTCTGCTTTGGATACGGCAACCGAGATGGGTATTCAGGCCAGCCTGCGGGCGCTGGGCCAGAATCGTACCGTCTTTACCATCGCACACCGCCTTTCAACCGTGGTCGACGCCGATGAGATTATCGTGCTGGACCATGGGCGGGTGATAGAACGGGGCAGCCATGCGGTTTTGCTTGGTCAGGGTGGCACTTACGCCGATATGTGGAACCGGCAGGAAAACTCCGAAGCGGCGTAACCTCCCGTAAAGGTTAAATGCCGAATGATGGGCACAACTGATAACAGGATGCCCCGTCATGGCCTTGCAAGATATCCATGTTCCGAATGCCGCTGAGACCATTCTCGACAGGCGCGCCGTCACACCTGAACAGGTGCTTGATCTGCGACGTAATGTTTGGCCCGATGGCCATATCTGTCGCCGAGAGGCGGAGGTGATATTCGAGATCAACGATACGTTGGAATCGGTGTGTGGCGAATGGCGAGATTTTTTTGCTGAAACCATGGTCGCGCATATGATCGAGCAGGCCGATCCGCGTGGCTATATCTCCGAAGACGATGCCGCATGGTTCGTTAGTCGCGTGATGCAGGATGGCACGATCAAAGGCGAAACAGAGTTGGAAACTCTGATTCAGCTTCTGGAAAAGGCAGTGGATGCGCCTGTTGCGCTTGAGATGATGGCGCTTGGGGCGATAAAGGATGCGGTGTTGAACGGCGACCATGGGGTGCTGGGCAATATCGCGCTGGTGCCCGGTATGCTGGATGATCCTGAAGTCGCGCTACTACGCAGGGTTCTCTATGCCAAGGCAGCGGGACGATCTGAGGCGATTGGGCGCGAGGAAGCCGAACTGCTGTTTGATCTCAACGATGCGACGGCGACGGCCAATAATTCATCGGCATGGTCCGCGCTATTCGTCAATGCGATCTCGAATTATCTGTTGGTCCATAGCGGCTATGAACCGCCTTCGCGGGAGCGGATGAAGCAGGTGGACCGCTGGCTGAACCAGCCAAGCGATGGCATGATGGGGTTCGCCACGCGCATGGCGCAGGGCTTGGGCGATATCCGCCACGCAGCGCAGGCACTCAATGTTTTCGGTACTGAGACGCCGATGGCAGAGATCTACCGCAAGCGGATGCGTAGTGAGGCCGCCGCGCGCGAAGCCGCCGAGCAAGTCGATGCGCAAGAGGCCGCGTGGCTGATTGAACGTATCCAGCGTGATGGTGCCTTGACCGTCAATGAAGTGGCTATGCTGAAATTCCTGAGCGAGACGGGATTGTCGCTACACCCATCGCTCGAAACCCTGATCAAGCAAATTTGACGGGTTGTGGGTAAAAATTGCTTAGCAAAACGTGCCGCGTACGAAACTGGCCCATGCTTTGCAATGATATCTACGAACCGGGACGGCGGACAACCGTAAGATCGTCGCCCCCTTTTTACGACCCGACGTTTCCGGTTCAACCTGTTCACTGTGCACACACAAGAAAAGGCGCGCCCCTCGGGACGCGCCTTTTCGATATGTGGTCTCCCCAGACCCAGGCTCTCTGGCCCCTTGAAGATGTACGAATAAGGCATGATTTTGATATTGTCGACTCCGAAAAATAGAGAAAGCCTAGGGTTTCAGAGGCTTAATTCCCTGCAAGTGCAGGCTTTCTGCGCCTAAGCGCGCCTTTGCTTCTTGTCACGAAATATTGCTTGTGGTGCGAATTTGCCGCCTGATCTTCGCGTAAATCGTGTGTTGGTTGAGAATCTGGTGCGTTGCAAGTGTTGTATTTAGCGTGAACTTTGCGTTGATTCTGATTCCGCTGGCGGCACAAAAGCTTTAGAACGCCGATGGATTTACCGCGTACTGGCCGCTTCAGTCGCAAAACAAGACTCAGATTGGTTCCACAAGATGCGCCTTACCCGCTATTTTCTTCCTATCATCAAAGAGACGCCTTCCGAGGCACAGATCGTTTCGCATCGGCTGATGCTGCGTGCTGGCATGATCCGCCAAGCATCGGCGGGTATCTATTCGTGGCTGCCGCTCGGCTACAAAGTGCTGCGCAAGATCGAGGAGATCGTGCATCAAGAACAGCAGGCGGCAGGGTCGATCCCGGTGCTGATGCCGACGATCCAATCGGCGGACCTGTGGCGGCAATCGGGGCGTTATGACGATTACGGCCCGGAAATGCTGCGCATCAAAGACCGCCATGACCGTGACATGCTCTATGGTCCGACGAACGAGGAGCAGATCACCGAGATTGCGGCGGCGGGTATCCGCAGTTATCGCGACTTGCCTGCATTGCTTTATCATATTCAGTGGAAGTTTCGCGACGAGGTGCGGCCCCGCTTTGGCGTGATGCGCGGACGCGAATTCCTGATGAAGGATGGATATTCCTTCGACATCGATAAAGAGGGTGCGCGCCATAGCTATAACCGAATGTTCGTAAGTTATTTACGAACTTTTGAGCGTATGGGGTTGAAAGCTGTACCAATGAAGGCCGACAGCGGACCCATCGGTGGAGATATGACGCACGAATTCCTCATCCTTGCCGAGACAGGCGAATCCGCCGTGTTCCTCGACCGCGATCTGGCGGACCTGACACTCGGTGATCGTGAGATCGACTGGGAGGATGCGGCGCAGCTCGAAGGAATTGTGGATCAATGGACCAGCTCCTACGCGCGGACTGATGAAACACATGATGCGGCGGTCTTTGAGGCGCAGGTGTCCGAAGAGCGGCGCGTGACCGCACGGGGTATCGAGGTGGGGCATATTTTCTATTTCGGGTCGAAATATTCTGAACCGCTGAACGCGATGGTCGCGAATGCCGAGGGTGAGCGGGTGCCATTGGAGAGCGGCTCTTATGGTATTGGTGTGTCGCGCTTGGCGGGAGCAATCATCGAGGCAAGCCATGACGATAATGGGATCATCTGGCCAGAGGCGGTCGCGCCCTTCGAGGTCGCCGTTATAAACCTGAAACAAGGGGATGAGGAAGCGGATGCGGCCTGTGAAGACCTGTACACCAAGCTTACCGCGCGGGGCTTTGATGTGATCTATGATGACCGCAACGAACGCGCGGGTAGCAAATTCGCCACCATTGACCTTATTGGCGTACCGTGGAAACTGATCGTTGGGCCGCGTGGTTTGAAAAACGGTGTGGTTGAAATGGCATGCCGCAAGACAGGTGAAAAGCAAGAACTTGCCCCTGACGACGCGATTAACCGCCTTGCCGACAGGTTCGGGCGCACATGATTAGGATGGCCCGGATTTGGCGCTAGAAGACGACGGTAAGACGATGCAAGGAAAGGCGGGCGGTGGTACATCGCAGCGCGTTTCTGCGCTGCGCGGTCTAGCCGCACGAGCGGCGGAGGCGCAGGAAAGCAAATCTGCGCCCGTGCCGCCGAAACCGAAGGCACTGAAACCCGCATCGGCAAGCGGTGGTGAGAGCGGGCGGCCTTCGCTCGTGCGCGCAATGATGCGGAATATGGAGGCCGATGGCACAACCCCGGTGCCCAACGCAGAGCGCCCGCGCATCTCGCCCGAACCCAAACGTCGTGCGCGCCGTACGCCCGCCGCAATACCCGCTGCACCCGACCTATCGGCGGCCTTTGAGAACGAGCCAGATGATCGGGTTAAGCGTGCGCGTCGGGCCGCCGAGCGTGTGCGCCAGCGTGCGGCCCCGACTTTGCCCGCCGAGCCAAGGGTAGAGCGGCCTGCACCTGACCCTGAGCCGCGTATCGAACCCAGCCCCGCCCCGACATTTGCGCCGAAACCCGTGCGCTTGGCCAAGACGAAAGCTTTTGCCGGTTTCGAGTGGGATATCGCCTCGCGCTACCTGCGCGCGCGCCGCAAAGAGGGGTTTATTTCGGTAATTGCTGGGTTCAGCCTTGTGGGCATCGGGCTGGGGGTGGCGACGTTGATCATCGTCATGGCGGTAATGACAGGCTTCCGCGAAACGCTGATCGAGCAGATTCTCGGTGTCGATCCGCATGTGAATGTGGTTTCGCAAACCGAGAAATTCGAGAATTACGATACGCTTGCAGTGGCAATCCGACAGGTGGATGGGGTCATTGCTGTGTCGCCCACTGTTGAGGGGCAAGTGCTGGCCAGTTCTGCGTCGGGCCATAGCGGCGTGCTGGTGCGGGGGATGCGGCGCGAGGATTTCGCCAAGCTCAAGGTCGTCACGAACCCCGAAGCGAGTGTTGGCGATCTGAAGAAATTCGAGGGCGATGACGGCATCGCCATTGGCGACGGGGTGGCGCGGCGGCTGGGCATTCGGCTCGGCGATACGCTGACGCTGATCTCACCGGATGGCGACTTGACGCCCTTTGGTATAACACCGCGATCCAAGAGTTATCCGGTTACATATATCTTCAAGCTGGGGCTAACTCAGTACGATTCTGCTTTTGTCTATATGCCCCTGCGCGAGTCGCAGCTGTATTTCAACAAGAAGGGCGTGGTGGATTCGCTGGAGGTTACGGTCGCGGACCCGAACCGGGTCGATGACTACGTGCAGGAAATCCGGCAGGCGGCGAATACCAGCATCGGTGTCTATACGTGGAAGGATTCCAAGGGCACGCTGATCGGGGCGCTGGACGTGGAGCGGAACGTGATGTTCCTGATCCTGACGCTGATCATTCTGGTGGCCGCGCTCAATATCATCTCCGGCCTCGTTATGTTGGTGAAGGACAAGGCGAGGGACGTGGCGATCATGCGGACGATGGGCATGTCGCGGGGGTCGATCCTGCGCATCTTCTTCATCTGTGGGTCGAGCATCGGGGTGATTGGATCGGTGATCGGGTGCATCCTCGGCGTATTGTTCTGTCTGAACATCGGGGCGATCCAAGGCGCGGTGGAGCAGATTACGGGGCCGGTATTCCCGGCGGATGTGTATGGTTTGTCGGGTCTGCCCGCTGAACTCGTCTGGACCGATGTGGTCAAGATTCTGTTTATGGCGCTGGGCCTATCGTTCATTGCGACGCTCTATCCGGCGTGGAAAGCGGCTAATCTCGATCCGGTCGAGGCGCTACGGTATGAGTAGCCGGTTGACCGGCCCGGCCTTTGAACTGCGCGATATCGGGCGGCGGTATAAAGAAGGCGATGGATATCTGACGGTGCTGCGCGGGGTCGATCTGGCGCTGAACCCCGGCGAAGTGGTCGCGCTGGTTGGACCGTCTGGGTCGGGCAAATCCACGCTGCTGCATATTGCTGGTCTGCTGGACAAGCCGGACAGGGGCGAAGTGTTGATTTCAGGCAAGGCCTGCGGCGCGCTCGACCCGGACCAGCGGACGATGTTGCGCCGGACGGCGGTGGGTTTCGTCTATCAGTTTCACCACCTATTGCCTGAGTTCACGGCCATCGAGAACGTGATGATGCCACTGCGTATCGGCGCGGTGAAGGACGATGTGGCGCGTAAGCGGGCGTTCACTGCACTTGACCGCCTCGGCCTTGCTGCGCGTATCGGGCATCGACCTGCCGAATTATCAGGTGGTGAGCAACAGCGTGTCGCTATCGCACGGGCGGTGGTGAACGAGCCAAATATCTTGCTGGCCGATGAGCCGACCGGAAACCTCGACCCGGATACCTCCGATGTGGTGTTCAACGAATTAGTTGATCTTGCGCGAACACAAGGTCTGTCGGCCCTGATCGCGACTCATGACATGGAATTGGCGAGCCGGATGGACCGCAAGGTTGTCATGGCAGGCGGGCGGTTGCGCGAGGCATAGAGCGTCGTGAGCGTTCCATCGGTCGCGCATCTCCGGCGCGGGGGCCGGAAATGTTCGATTAAGTCGGTGTTGAGGACGCTCTACTCCCAGCCGATTTTGTCGCGTAGGAAAGCGTAACCCAACGCAGTGAAGGCGGCGCGCTCGGCGTTATCCTTGCCGTAGCCGTGGCCCCCGGCGGGCGGCTCGTATAGCCATGCTTCATGGCCCATTTCCTGTAGTTTTGCCGTCATCTTACGGGCATGGCCGGGATGGACGCGGTCGTCCTTTCGCGCGGTGGCGATAAGGATGGGTGGATAGGCGATGTCAGCTTTTGCCGTGTGGTAGGCGGACATTTTGGAGAGATAGGCCCAATCCTCCGATTTGTCGGGATCACCATATTCGGCCATCCAGCTCGCCCCCGCCAGCAGCTTGGTATAGCGGCGCATGTCGATCAGCGGGATAGTGCAGAAGAGAGCACCAAACCGTTCAGGATAGCGGGTCAGCATGTTGGCGATGAGGTGCCCACCATTCGAGCCGCCCTCCGCTGCGATGCGGCTTGGTACTGTGATACCGCGCTTGACCAAATCATCGGCAACGGCAGCAAAATCATCGTGGGAGAGGCGCTTTCCGGCAAGGCGTCCGGCCTCGTGCCATGCGGTGCCGAACTCGCCCCCGCCCCGGATATTGGCGGTGACGGATACACCGCCGCGCTCCAACCACGTTTTGCCGATGCCCGCGCCGTAATGGGGCAGCAACGGCACGCCAAAGCCGCCATAACCTTCGAGGTGGACGGGTGCGTCGCCGTTCGCACCTTCGGGACCGACCTGCACATAGGGGATGCGCGCACCGTCGGTGCTGATTGCCTCGTGACGGGTGACGGTCAGACCGCTTGCGTCGAAATGGGCGGGCGCGCGTTTCAGCAAGGCAGGGGCAGTACCGGGGGTGATTGCGAGCAGGCTGGCGGGGGTGAGCGGATCATCGACATTGGCCATGAGGGTGCCATCGGATTCGCCGCGCACGGTATCCATTGGCCAGACATGGGCGGTGCCGATATCGGGTAAGCCGGTGACGTCTTCGGGGGTCCAGCCGCCCGCTTGACGCCGCCAGATTGTATGTTTTGGCTTCATTTCGTCGAGCGCGCAGACCATCAGTGCGTCGTCTTTCATCCAGAAGAAATGTGAGATCGACAGACGTTCGCCGGGGGTGAAGACGGTCTGAAAATCGCGGCTTCCGGCGAGGAAAGCGTCGTGGTCGATGAGGAGGACGGCATCAGCGGGGTGGGTGGTGCCGTTGATGGTCCATGGGGTACGCGGCTTGACGGCCAGCGCGGTAGGGGTCATGCGCTTGCCCGCATCGGTCGGCAGGTCGAGGCGCGGGCCGGGGCCGTCTATGGTGCCGGGGTAATCGTCGCCATCGTAGAAGCCAATGACGTCCTCATAAACAACGATGGGCGGCGTGGCTTCGATGATAACCTCGGCCCCGGCGGCGAGGTGATCTTCGGGCACCTCGTACATGACGGGGGCATCATCGAGATTGGTGCCGCGCCGCCAGATGCGGACAGTACGGGAATATCCAGCGGTTGTGGCCATCCCCTCGCCCAGCGCCGAGCAGACGATGACGGTATCGCGGTCGTACCACTGCACGTCGGTCTTGGCTTCGGGGATGGTGAAGCCATCAGGTAGGAAAGCCTTGGTTTCCATGTTGAATTCGCGAATGACCGTGGCATCGCCACCCCCACGAGACAGGGCGATCAGGGCGCGGTCATGGGTGCCGGGGAAGGTTTCGGGGCCAGCCCAGATCCAGTCTTCGCCTTCCGCTTCCGCCAGCGCGTCAAGGTCTAGGACGATTTCCCATTTGGGCGTGTCTGAGCGGAAACTGTCGAGCGTTGTGCGCCGCCACAAGCCCTTTGGATGCGCCGCATCGATCCAGAAATTATAGAGATGACCCGCGCGGCGGGAGGGGTAGGGCAGCTTGTCAGGGCTGTCCATGATCGTCAGCAGGGCATCGCGGTCCCGCTCGAAACCGGGACCGGAAAAGGCAGCCATTGTCTTTGCGCTTTGCTCATCGACCCATGCGACGGCCTTTTCCCCGTCGATATCTTCCAGCCATAGATGCGGGTCATCATCGGGCGATGTCAGGTCGGGTAGGTGGCGCATGGAAACCTCGGCGTTAACGGGATACGCCGTCCGCCCTACAGTGTCGGATAACGTAGGGTCAATCCGAAAGCCGATGCCTCGTGGCACCGGCTTTCGTTCGGTTACTTCGTATGGTGGACTTCGGCCAACCCGTAGACAGGGGTTGGGATGCCCGCCTCGCGCGCCTTGAGTTGTAGCGAGAGGAACTGTGAGTAATGGCGCGATTGGTGGAGATTGCCGCCATGGAACCACAAACCATCCTGTTGCGTCGGCTTCCACATATTGCGCAATTCGCCCTCCCACGGGCCGGGGTCTTTGGGCGTGTCAGAGCCTAAGCCCCAGCATTTGCCGACCTTGTCGGCCATGTTCTCGCTGACCAGTTGGGCGACCCAACCGTTCATGGAGCCGTAGCCGGTGGCAAAGATAACGAGATCGGCGGGTAGCTCGGTGCCATCCTCTAGCACCAATGTATCGGCGGTGAGGCGCGTGGCTTGTCCGTGGGCTAGCTTGATCTTGCCATCGGCCACGAGTTCGGACGCGCCCACGTCGATATAGTAGCCAGAGCCGCGCCGTAGGTATTTGAGAAAGAGGCCCGTATCATCGGCCCCGAAGTCAAGCTTGAAACCCGCTTTTTCCAGCCGGTCGTAGAAATCGCTGTCCCGCTTTTTCGTCTCGACCACCTGCGGCCCCATCACGGCGGGTAGCACCTTGTAGGGGAGGGAGGCAAAGATGAGGTCGGCCATATTGTGATCAATGCCGTTGGCGATGGCCTTTTCGGAATAGAGATCGCCAAGCGCGATATCCATCAGCGTATCGGATTTGACGATATGGGTGGTGGATCGCTGGACCATCGTCACATCGACGCCCGCTTCCCACAGGGCGGCACAGATATCGTGGGAAGAGTTATTGGACCCGACGACGACGACTTTCTTGCCTTTATAGGCGTCTGGCCCCGGATGCTGCGAGGAATGTTGTATCTCGCCCTTGAACTCATCCATTCCCGGCAGGCTAGGCATATTGGGAACGGCGGACATGCCGGTGGCGAAGACGAGTTGCTTGGGTTTCAACGTCACCTTTTCGCCGTCGCGATCCACTTCAACGGTCCATTCGCCGGTCGCCTCGTCGTAGGAGGCGGATTGGGCGGTGGATTTGGTCCAGTAGTTCAGCTCCATGATCTTGGTGTAGCTTTCCAGCCAATCGCCGATCTTGTCTTTGGGGCTGAAAACGGGCCAGTGATCCGGGAAGGGTAGGTAGGGTAGATGGTCGTACCAGACTGGATCGTGCAGGCAGAGCGACTTGTAGCGGTTTCGCCAGCTATCGCCGGGGCGCTCGTTCTTCTCGATGATGATGGTCGGCACGTTCAGGCGGCGTAGCCGTGCGCCCAGCGCGATGCCGCCCTGACCGCCGCCGATGATGACGACATAAGGCTGTTCCTTATAGCCCAGTTCAGCGCGTTCACGCTCCATCCGCTCGGCATAGGTTTCGCGGCTTGGGTCGGCTCCGTGGACGACACCCGGCTCGCGCTCGGTGCCGGTTTTCTCCTCATGGCCGACCAGCCCTTGCGCGGTGGTCAGTAGGGTCCATGCGCCATTTTCGGCGAGGCGGACATGGCCGCGCCCGTGGACGGCATCAGTCTCGAAGGTGATCCATGCTTCGGCGATGCCGTCGTTTTCGGTGACGTCGCCGTCGATCTGCCAGTTCTTCGGATTGACATTTTCGAGGGTGGCGGCGGCCATCTCGCCGATGGCGTCGCGCCCCTCCATCGTTTTGATATTCCATGTGAAGGCGACGAGATCGCGCCAATAGCAATCTTCGGCAAACAGTGATTTGAGCGTGTCGATATCGCGCCCTTCGAGCGCGGAGCCGAATGTGTCGAGCCATGTGTTCACACGGCCCATCGGTGACTGGATATCCATAGGCATCCTCCCAATCGCGGGCTTTGCTTTGGGTTCTCCTCGCGCGTGCCCGCACTCGCGCCGGTTGTGAAGCGTTGCGCAATGGCGGCGATTCGGCAAGAGTGGGTGCGCGCCGCGCTCGCGCCGCTCTCTCGCATCGGAGCCAACCCATGACATCGACGGTCTTTTTCGCGGTCCTGTTCGCCGCGCTGCTACACGCAACGTGGAACGCGCTGGTGCGCAGCGGGGCGGACAAGGCGTTGAGCATGGCGGCGGTCATGGTCGGGCATGTGCCCTTTGCGCTGGTTGCGCTGTGCTTTGTGCCGACGCCTGCACCGGAAAGCTGGTCCCTGATCGTGTTCAGCGTGGTGCTGCATCTCGGCTACCAGATATTCCTGATGAACGCCTATCGGATCGGTGATCTCACGCAGGTTTATCCCATCGCGCGAGGGACGGCACCGTTGCTGGTGGCGGGGGTGTCGACCGTGTTCTTAGGGGTCGAACTGGCGAGCCTCGAAATCCTTGCGATCCTGACCATTGGGACGGGATTGCTGAGTCTGGCGCTGGCCAAGGGGGTGGATGGGTTGCGCGACAAGACGGTCGGATTGATGGCGTTTGCGACGGGATGCTTTATTGCCGGATACTCGCTGGTGGATGGGACGGGCGCGCGGTTGGCGGGTACATCGCTGGGGTTCTATGCATGGTCGTCGCTGATCAACGCGGCGATCTTTGCGGTGTTCATCCGGTGGCGGCATCCGGGGACGCTGCGGCGCCTGCCGACACAGGGGCGCATGATGCTGCTGGTGGGAGGCGGGGGATCGTTTGTCGCCTATGCCATCGTCACATGGGCCTTCACGCAGGTGCCCATCGCCCTCGTGACGGCATTGCGCGAGACGAGCATCGTCTTCGCACTGGTCATCGGGACGGTGTTCCTGAAGGAACGGATGGATATCGCGAAAGCCTTCTCGATCTTCGTGACGTTGCTGGGGGCGGTGATGCTACGGCTGGCGCGGGTTTAGGCATGGTTGTTTTCAGTTTAAATGCGTGGGGCTGTTTTTGGCGGAAAGCAACCAGTCGCCGGTTATCTTTCCTGCAACGCCAATCTCGCTCCAAGCGCGCAATAAATTCCCCCAACGACTTTCCCCTGCCACCTCACGACGACGGGATGACGGCGGAGAAAGGATCCCACGCTACCCGCGCTGATCGC
>CALFVD010000080.1 GCA_937928005.1 uncultured Neomegalonema sp.
CAGCGCGCAATTCGGCAATCCGGTCTCTTTCAACGCTCGTAAGATGTGTGTAATCTGACATCGCAACACCGTTTTTTGTTTAGCGACAGACGGATACCAAAATCCGTCACGGTGTTGCACCTCGCTTCTGAAACCAGGATCTGCTCCCATACGCGCCGCTGCGCGGGCGTCACTTGAGGCGCTGATCCGCTCGCTACGAAGATCGACGACGCGCTTTCCTTCCAAAAGGACGCCGCTTTGCCCGATTGATACATCGTCCGGCAGTTCAGCATAGGCTGCGATGCCCTGAGGTGTGGCGGTTGCAAGATTTAACCCATCTTCAAGCAGGCCCGACTCAGCCGCCCCCCAGCTTGGTATTTTGCGTGCGCTGAACAAGGTGCGGTCCGGCCAAGCGACGAGGCTTTCGGTCCAGGGTTCGGGCTCTTCGGTCAAAGGATCGGTGAACCCTTCCGCTTCGCCGACGATGATAAGACGCCGATTTCGACTCCGCTCCCGGAGGCGCGCGAGAGGTGTCGCCGCGCCCGTCTCATCTCGGCAGATACGAGGGTCGTAGCCAAAGAAATACCGTTCGACTGCAACACCCTCGTTTCGCAGCCGATCCGTCGCTGCAACGGCCAGTTTTGCGACGTGATCCTCCCGATGAAAGCGTTCGATCAGAACAATGTATTCAGGCGTTGTCGCGCGGGTCGCCATCACGGGTGCGAACTGGCCACAAGCATCAACTGTTGCCTTCACTGTCGCAGGAATATCCAGCATCGTCGTCGGCTCCGCGCGATGCCGCCTGAGATTTTGTGCCGTGCGACGAAACCCGCGTCGTGCGAACAACTTATCATTCGCCGGATGGGTCCGAACCGGCCTCGGCTTTCCGAACTTGCGCCCCAGCCATGACCGCCGCCGCAACCAACGCCAGACGAGCCAGCCTGTAAAGGCCGCAATTGGAAGTACGGCCCAGACGTTTCGTTTCGCGGGTTCGGCATCAGGGCTGAACTTGGTGACGGGAACTGTGGCGGGATTGTTAGGTACGATGAGCGAGGGATCAGAGATCGTAGCGTTTGTCTCTTCCTTATCTGATGGAAGAACGATAGGCTGTTCTGGCGGTTTCACGATCTCCGGATCACGTACAAAGTATTACGAAGCCGCCCAAACGACGGAACAGAGCGCGGCAATGCAAAACAGTCCCGCTAGAGCAGACCGGATGACACTTCTCCGTTCTCCTGTTTCGATCTCTGTAATCTTGCTACCGGTAACAGCGGATTGTCGAGGCAGAGCCTCAGCGAACAACGATTGGAAGCGCGTTTGCTCGCCTGCAGAGGTAACGAGGACCGGTGCAAGACGGCTTCCTAACCGAGTGAGAGGAAGGTTCTCCAGAACCGCGCGAGAATGTAGCAGATGCGCCGCCGCAAAATGCCGACCATCGATCCGGAAACCCTCGTCACGCAGGTCGCTCAGGAACCTGTCGAGCCATCGTCCGTCAAGGTCGCGCGCCGATGCCATCTCAACTGCGTTTCCAAGCCTTCAGCATATCGCGCCCGGCTTCTTGATCCCCTTCGGATTTGAACAGAGTAACCACCGCCTTGCGTCGCCAGGATTCATCCTTGGCGTCGAGACGGGAATCCGCCTCATATCCCAGACGTTGTAGCGCGAGCGCAAACCCGATGAATTCCGCCGATCCCGGTAGTTTCCGGAGGCGCAGAGCCCGCGCTTTTTCGAAGATGTCCACGATATCGCCCAACAAACCGCTGTCGCGCGGTAACTCAGGGAGGCGTGCGGCCGCAATTTCGAGGATCTTTTTCCGGTCCACTGGCGGCATGTGATAATAGACGCAGCGCCGTAGGAAGGCGTCGGGCAGCGCCTTTTCCGAGTTGCTGGTGATGATAACAATCGGTCGCATCTCGGAGGGTGCAGCAACAGACTCATCGAGCTCAGGCACGGTGAATGACATGGCTTCCAATTCTGACAACAGATCGTTCGGCGTATCGCGAGGAGCCTTGTCGATCTCGTCGATCAATACAACCGAACGTGTCCGTTCATGCGGTATTGAGTCTTCTGGAAAGAGCCTGACGACATCAGGCCATGCATTGGCCCGGACAATCGCCAGCCCCAGTCCAACGAAAGTAATGAAGCGGCGCGGATCGATCATCGTATGGGTTCGGGTCGCTTCCTGCGCCGCATGGAACCGGCCGAGAGAATCATACTGGTAGAGAAGGTCGCGGGATGCCATCGACGATTTGGAATCGTATCGAATCGCTTGCCCGAGGCCGAGCCGCCAAGCGACATAATCGCCCAACTCCGTCTTGCCACAACCGGGCTCGCCCGTAACGAGCAGAGGTTGCCCAAGCGCAAGAGCGGTATCGACAGCATCAAGGAGTTCGGGTTCGGCGCGATAGTTCTCGGGGCCCCTTGCTGCCGCCATTGCTGGTCTTGGCAAGTTCTGCCAGCGCTCCTCTCGGCTCGCCTCTGCGCCCTCGACGTTCAAACGCCAATCGGTCATCTGTCCTCCATGAACTGCGGCTTTACCGCTCCAAAAAACCGTTCCTGCAAGATCGTCATCAGTGCACTATAAAGCGCGCCGTAGTGATATTTGTCCTGCTGAGCGAACAAGTGCTCGCGTATCTCGAGCAGAAGTCCGGAATGGAAATCGGCCCCCAACCGTTCAGAGGCAATGGGCTCCCATTCCTCCATATCGATCTGCTCGATCATTTCGAGTTCAGATGCGAAATATACACGTTCAGAATCAGCGTATTCCTGCTTCAGGTCATTGAGAACCCGGCGCATAGACGCAGATTTTTTCTCGACCTTATCATCTGTCTGTATGCACAGGAACCCAATGGCCACGCTCGAGTTGCGTGGTTCGGGCCATTCGCTTTCGATGAATTTCAGCCAATCGCGAATAAGCTGCTCGTGTTTCTCGTCCCAATATTCAGCCTTGAAGATATGACGGAAGGAGATGCTTTCCGGTAGCTCCCGCAGTTCCCGCATAACGTCCTCGACTTCGTCACCATCCGCCAGCGTGGCAATGGGCCCAGCGAAGGACAACAACAATTCCTCCATTGACACCCGACGTCGCGGCCAATGCAACACGCGTAGCGGAATGAGTGGCGCGATCCCCGGAACCATATCGATCCGCTTACGGGCTTCAAGGCGCTCGTATCGCTGGGCGAAGCCTTCGTGGAAATCTGCCACGTCGCCGGTCAGGACAACGAGAATCGGGCCCAGTTTCTTATCGTCAAGACGACGTTTGAGCAGGCGCTGCACACCACGCAGTTGTTCAACACGATTGATCATGAATGCGGTCAGGGCAATCGGTTCCGGGATACGAAAGCTCTGCGTGCCTGTTCCCGTATCGACATTGACGGCAACGACCTGTCCGATGTCTCGGGCGGCATCGACTGTCGTTCCGCTCGCCATGTGCTGCTATCCGCCGAAGATCGCAGCGGTGGCCGCGAAGGTGGCGATCTTCACGATTGCTTCGAATATCTTTGTTGCTCCGCCCGTGACATCACCGGCTTTCTTGACGGCGTCGGCTGCGCTCATCAGTTTTCTGGCGATGAGCTTTCCGATGGGCTGCTCGGATTCCGCCTCCGTAATAGCCTCGGCAACGTCCTTGCGCACCTCTTTCTTAGCTTCGGGTAATAGTTCGTCCATTGCTGCGATCTCGGCATCCAGCTTTCGCAATTCATCTGAAAACGAATTCTGAGACATATCCGGGCCGAAAGTAATCGTGCCTTGATTGCCTTCGATGACGATTACCTTACCGATGTCACGACCGGCACTGACCTTGACGCCCATAATGTCCCCCGGAAATTGATTTCATTCGATTGTTGGCACATGATGCGTTGCATGAGCCGATTTTTCAACGTCCCAAATAAATTGATCCGCAGGCTATCGGGGAAGAAGACGGATTCTTCGACCTCGACGCGCCTATTGATGCGCGAGGAACTTGGTTCACATGGCTACCAGTGGCTCTGCGCCTGTGCGATTTATCCCGGCCTGCGCTGGCCGCTCACGCTTGCGCTTGGCGATGCTCTGGCGGCTGCCATGGAACGGCCCTCGCCGGATGAGGAAGAGACACTCGCCCTTGCCCGTCTCGAATGGTTCCGGATTGGGGCATTGCCAGAAGATTTGCGCCCCGCCCTCGTCGATGATCTGGAGCCAGCCTGTGCAGAAGCGGCGCGCGCAACGGTCGGTCGATTTCTGCTGTCGATGTCACTGGCCGGGGATTGTGACGAGGCGGACGAGATGTTCGCGCAACCGAAACTTCCCGGCTGGCGGAGCGCGGTCTCTGCCTTTTTTGGGAAGCTGCCGGAAGAAGCACGCGAAAACGATCCGATCTGTGTTGAATTCATGCTGGGTGGATCATCAACACCTGCCTTGCAACGCCTCGACCGGGCCGCCGCCCATCTGACGGGGGCATCAGTCTGGAGAATGGCTTCGCTGCGAAACCTGTTTCTAGGTGCACTCGCGACCGGTGCCCTGTCCGCTGCAATCTGGGTATCGCTCGCACCGGACGAATCGAGCGCTATCCCGCGCTCTGCAACGCTGGCCTTCGCTCCTGGCGCGGCTTTCCAGGAATGCCCTGACTGCCCGGAGATGGTTATGTTACCGGCAGGAAAGTTTTTGATGGGCTCGCCGGAAAGCGAGGAAGGTCGTCCCGACGCCGAGGCTCCACAGCGCGAGGTGATCGTGTATGCCTTCGCGATGTCGCGCACAGAGGTGACTTTCGATCAATGGGCCGCTTGCGTTGCCGGAGGCGGTTGTAACCCTTCCCCCGGGGATCAGGGTTGGGGGCCAGGGCTCACGCATGAGATTTTCCGGTTACGATTTGTGTCATATAATCGTTGTCCCAGGCGGCTTTTTTGCGTCTGGCCTTGAGGGATGTTTTGGCGGTTGAATCTTGCTTGATGAGGTTGAGGGCGATCTTGCGGAGCA
>CALFVD010000081.1 GCA_937928005.1 uncultured Neomegalonema sp.
CCGCAACTCCACAGCCGTCAAATCCTCGCGTGTTACCATCACTGTCATCGAAACCTCCTTGCTTCGATGACAATGATTCAGAATTCGCAGGATTTGGGAAGCCTCAAAATGGGTCACCAGTCAAGGCGATTGGTATAATCGGCGAATACAGGGTAATGGTCGCTAGGCCATTGGCCGCCGAAGCGGTGGCGTAGGATGGTGGCGTCTGCGGTGGGCTGTGCGTTTGATGTGGCGGCGAGGTGATCGACAGCAGGGGTGAGGTTAAGGCCGCGATTCCAGTGGTAGGTTGAGCCATCGACGCGGGCGAAGGTGAGGCCAGCCTCACGCAGGATGCGGCCCGGAACGCTGGCGGGACTGGCGTTGAGGTCGCCGATGACAAAAACGGTCTCTCCGGCGGCGATACGATGTGCAATGCGTTGCGCGACGAGGGCAGCGGAGCGGCGGCGGTTGGTGATGCTGGCAAAATCGAAATGGACATTGACGACGGTGAAGGCACGGGCATCGCGCTTATCCTCGAACGTGGCCCATGAGGCGAAGGCAGGGAAGCTGCCATTAAAAGTGCGGGCGTAGAGGGTGTCGGGGGTTTCCGAGAAGAAGAACCAGCCTTCATCGACCGCGCGCAGGCGGGCTTTGCGATAAAGGATGGGCTGGGTCGAAGGAAAGGTGGCCGGGTCATTGGCGGCGGCGACGGCGTAGTCGGGATTCTGGGCAGTTAGCCAATCAAGGGTGAGATTGACGGGTTGGACCGAGCCGCGCGCAAAACTCTCCATTTCCTGAAAGCCGACGAGATCGGCATCGAGAGCCTTGAAGGTCTGATCGAGGCTGTCTTTGCGAGTATTCCAGTCGCCGACGGACCATGGTCCGGTTTCACGATTCAACCAGATGTAATGGACGTTATGGGTGGCGATGCGCAGGGTTTCTGGCGCAGGCGGCGGGGGGAGCGGTGCTGTGCCTGTGGAGCAGGCGGCGATGGTGAAAGTGGTGAAGGCTGCGAGGAGGCGCTTGCAGTGGATAGAGACCCCGGACCAGCAGCGCAGGACTGCGTCCCGCGCTGCATCCGGGGATGCGACCGTCTTGCTCAATCGTCGTCCCGTTTGGGGCGGAGTTTTCTGAGGAGGGCGGCGAAACCCTTGGGTTTCGACTCCTCCGGCGGGGTTAGGGTGGGGTCGGCGGCGATCATCGCTTGAAGGCCTTTCGTTATGGCCTGTGCTACTGGATCGGGCATCGGGGGTTCTCCTCATCTGCGACTCGCTCCAGTATATGTTCCTATTGTGTTCTATCAAGTTTTATCAGCCTGCGCTCGAAAATTATTTCGCAGTATCCTTTGGACGCGCTGCTTTTTCGGCGATGCCGGAGCGACCTTCGCGGCTTTCCAATACGCTCAGGACGTCGGCCAAGGGTACATCGCGGGCGGCGAGCATGACGAGGAGATGATAGAGGGTATCTGCGGCTTCGGTGGTTAGTTTTGTGTTGTCGCCTTTGACTGCCTCAATGATGGCTTCGATGGCTTCCTCACCGAATTTCTCGGCGCATTTTTCGGGGCCTTTGGCGAGGAGGCGCGCGGTGTGGGAATCGCTGGTATCGCCCGCTGCCTTGCGGGCGAGTATGGTCGCTTCGAGCCGGGTGAGAACGTTGCTCATTTGCCTGCGAGGGCGGCAAGGGCCACTAGTTGTTTTTCGATGAAGCCTTCTGTGGCGTCATCCAGACCGGGTTTGCCATCGTCGAAGAACTTTCCTGCCTCGCCGACATAGATCATCGGCTGGGCGAGGGTGTGGCAGTTGAGATTGGCGAGTTGATTGCGGAGCTGCATTTGGGCGCGCACGGTGCCTAGTCTGCCGGGGCTGGTGCCCATCATTGCGGTGGGCTTGGTATCGTAGACGCTGGGGCGAATGCGCGAAATCCAGTCCATCGCGTTCTTGAGGACGCCGGGAATCCCAGCGTTGTATTCGGGGGTGACGATCAACAGGGCATCGGCCTCGCGGATCGTGTCGGCGACGCGCTGGACCGAGGCGGGGATGCCTTCGTTCGCTTCGATATCGCCGTTATAAAGCGGGATATCCGCGATATCGGCGATGATAACGTCGTGGTCTGGGGCGGCGATTTCTCTCACCGCGTGGAGGAGGGCCGTGTTGTAGGATTTTGCCCGTAGGCTGCCAGAAATGCCGCAGATTTTCATGGGTCGTCCTTATGTTCGCACGGGCACAGCGCCCGCCGTCATGGCCGCCTTGGCCTCGGCTATCGTGTAGGTTCCGAAGTGGAAGATGGAGGCGGCGAGGACCGCCGATGCGCCGCCCTCGCGCACGCCTTCGACCAGATGATCGAGGGTGCCGACGCCGCCGGAGGCGATAACGGGGATGCCTACCGCGCTGCTGACCGCGTGGGTGAGAGGGATGTCGTAGCCGATCTTGGCCCCGTCGCGGTCCATTGAGGTGAGGAGGATTTCGCCTGCTCCGAGACGCTGCATCTTTTGGGCGAATTCGACGGCGTCGATGCCGGTTTCCTTGCGCCCGCCATGGGTGAAGATTTCAAAGCGTCCGGGGGCCACGGATTTTGCGTCGATGGCGACGGTGATGCATTGCGCACCGAATTTTTCGGAGGCTGCGCGGACGAAGTCGGGGTTAATCACGGCGGCGGTATTGATCGAGACTTTATCAGCCCCGGCGAGGAGGAGCGCGCGGATATCCTCTAAGGTGCGAACGCCTCCGCCCACGGTCAGGGGCATGAAGCATCGCTCGGCAGTGCGGCGGACAACGTCGAGCATGGTGCCGCGTTCCTCGACGCTAGCGGTGATGTCGAGGAAGCATAATTCGTCGGCCCCGGCGGCATCGTAGGCCGTGGCCGCCTCGACCGGATCACCGGCATCGACGAGATCGACGAAATTGACGCCCTTGACCACGCGGCCTTTGGCGACGTCAAGGCAGGGGATGACGCGGGTTTTCAACATAAGATGCGAGGTAGCGCGCCGGGGGGCTTGGGGCAAGGATTTGCGCGTGCGTGGTGGATGAGACGTTTATGGCGTGCCTTGGATGGATGACCCCGCGTGAGCGTCACCCGCGTCTGAATACGGGTGCTGCGAGGCTGGCGATGGCCACGTCGAGGACCGCCGGTTTGCCGCTGGTGAGGGCGGCGTCTAGGGCGGGGGCGAGATCGGCGTCTGTCTCGACTTTTGCGCCATGGCAACCGAAGGCGGCGGCGGCTTGGTCGTAGCGGGCGGCGGGGTTCAGTTCACAGCCGATGGTGCGGTCCTCGCCATAATCCCTGATCTGAATGTGATGTTCGGCATTCCAACAAGCATCGTTGCCGATGACGGTGAGGAAAGGAGTTTCAGCGCGGGCGGCAGTGTCAAACTCGGCGAAGGTAAAACCGGCGGTGCCGTCGCCCATGGTCAAGATGACAGTCGAATCAGGACGCGCAAGCTTGGCACCAATGGCGTAGCCAATGCCGCCGCCAATGGCCCCGGACAGGCCATTTGTCAGGCGCGTAGGGGCGTGCAGTAGGGCTTGGCACCATTGGCCGAACTCGCCGCCATCGCAGATGAGAACGGGGTCTGTGGCAGTATCGAGAATCGCCTGAAGCTGAGGGCAAACGGTGCGGGGATGAATGCCAGCGGCGGTGGATGGGTCTTCACGGTAGGAGAGGGCGGTATCAACGGCGTGGCACCAGTCGGGGCGATCCCTCAGAGCTGTTGCGGCTATGATGGCATCGGCGGTCGAGCGCGGATCGGCTTGGGCGGAGATGATAGGGCGTTGGCCTGCGAGCTGCTTGGCCCGCTTGAGCGCATCAGCCTCCGGGTCGATGAAGATCAGCCGCGCATCGGCGGAGACGGCAGGGGGGCGGGCGAAACCCATCGTGAAGTCTGGCACTTTACCGATGCCGATGATCAGGTCGGCTTGGGGCAGGATTTCGGCGAAGGCACCTAAGGCCGGATCGCGCAATCCACGGGGGCTTTCGAGGCAGATGACTGGGGCACCTGTGGCCGTGCGCAGGGCTTTGGCACGCCCGCCGCCCCGGCCTTCGTTGAGGGTTGGGCCAACGAGAATCAGCGGGCGCTCGGCGGTCGCAAGTTCATCCACGATGCGACCAGTATCCTCGAAATCCATCACCGGGGGGGTGAGGTTTGAGGGGATCATGCTCTCGTCGGCGGTGGCATTGATCACATCGAAGGGTAAGGCGATGTGGACGGGGCCGGGGCGGCCCGATAGCGCGGTGCGAATCGCCTCGCCAAGCATGGCGCCGAGTTCGGCAGTATTGGCGGGACGGAAGGTTGCTTTGACGACCGGAGCGGCCATCGCGCATTGGTCGAGTTCCTGAAATGGAGCATTCCCCGATTCTCCAATGGGGGAATCGCCACTGAGAAAAAGGATCGGGCTTTCATTGAGACGCGCCGAATACACTGCTGACAAGGCGTTTGCAAAGCCGGGTGCCGCCGTGACGAGAGCGACGCCCAGCGTGCCCAATACCTGTGCATAGCCATCCGCCATATAGACGGCACCGCCCTCATGGCGTGTATGGATAAGTGAGATATTTACATCTATAGAGGCATCATAGATCGGCATGATCTGGTTGCCAGAAAGAGAGAAAACTGTTGCTATATCTGCGTTTTGTAGGGTTTGCATGAGCAAGCCAGCACCATTCATCGATTTATCCTTAGGTTGAGTAACGCCGATCATAACACACACAAATTGGTGGCCATTTCCTTTTGGCTCCCATCTTGATACGAATGAAATACAATGCACCTGCGAAATGGTTTTGTAAAACGTCGCATATCGAATATAATATGTCTGAGAGGCCGCATGGTCTTGAGTTTTTGAGAACAGGAAAAGTGTAATGCTTCGATATATCATCATGGCCAGCGTCCCAATGGCATTTGTTGCGTTCGCAGGAACTGCGAGTGCGCAATCGGCTCTTTCGAGCTGTGATCCGGTAACTGGTTTGAGCGCGAACGGCTCGCCTTGCGTAGAATTGACACCGGTTGACCCCGGCAATATCGCCACGCCTACTGGTGCCGCTGGTGGCGAGCAATATGACCGTCTTGATACGACCACTCTTGGTCAGACTTATGAGTGCCGCACGACTGATCGCGCCAATCGTCAGACTGGTGCTGGTGGTGCCCTTCTTATCGAAGATTGCGGCACACCATTTGGTCCTGGCGAACTTGGCCAACTTAAGCCATTCTATGGCACAACGGGCGCTCCTGCTCCGCTACCTGCTCCACCCGCTGCTCCTGCTCCGGTCATAGCCGCAGCGCCTGCAGCTCCGGTAGCTGCTCCTCCAGCATTCGCTCCAGTGACGGGTGTTTCGGCTGCTGGTCTGGGTAGCACGGTTCTTCCATTCGCCCTTATCGGCGCGGCTGGTCTTGTCGGCGTTATCGCGCTTGCAGCGAGCGATGACGATGATGACAACACCACGACCACGACCACGAACTGATATCACGACAAAGAACTTGCTTCGGCAAGTGGGTTAGGTTGACTATCCTTTAAGATCCGCCTCTTGCTTGAGGCGGATCTTTTTGCATGTGCTATCGAGATGCTCAAATTCAGAGAATTGCGCAAGCGTCGCTTCTCGAAACATCGAGTTTCTATAGCCATTTGCGATAAACCCGAGCCGTGTTTCGCGCCAAGTGCCGCGCAAAACATGGCACTTCGTGATTCAGGGTAATCGCAATTCGCTTTATAGCGATTTGCGCATTTATTGAATCAGGTTTCCCGCCAAGACTCGCGTGAAACCTGATGCTTTGTGGCTCAACGTTTGCGCAATTCGCGTTAATCGCTCAATTTCCCATTATTGCAGGGAGCCAGAGGCAAAGAGCGGGGAGCATGAGGATCAGTGCGATGCGTATGATCTCGACCGCGAAGAAGGGCATAACGCCCCGGAACGTCTCTGATATGGGAACGTCGCGCGCTAGGGCGCTGATGATGAAAACATTCAGGCCAACGGGCGGCGTTATTAGGCCCAACTCAACGACGATAAGCGCAAGAATGCCGAACCAGAGTTTCAAGTCGTCATTCGACATACCGTAGGCTGCGGTTTCGGCGGTTGCGTAATCGCCGCCATTGATCTCGACCAATGCGGGCCAGAAGAACGGTACAACGACGAGGATCATGGCGAGGCTTTCCATGAAACAGCCCAAGACAATCAGAATTGCCAGCATAGCGATAAGGATGACCCAAGGATTGTATCCGCTCGTCCCCGCCCAGTCGGCAAGGGCGGCGGGCAGGCCCGCGCGGCTGAAAAACCCTTTCAAAACTTCGGCACCGAATAGGATGAAGGTGATCATCCCAACGGTTATGGCGGTCTCCGATAAGGCCGTACCAAGGCGAGGTAGGGTCAGGCCGCGTCCTTCGCTGCGCATGATCAGGCCATAGACGAGAATGGCGAAGACGCCGATGGCGGCAGCGGGGGTGGGAGTGAAGAAACCAAAACCAAGGCCAAGGATAATGCCAAGGAAGATGGCGAGCATGGGCCAGAGGCGGCGCATGGCGCTTTGACGTTCATCGCCAGACATGGTGTCTAAAGCCGGGGCGAGGTCAGGGCGGATGCGGACCAGCAATGCGATGACGCCCACGAAGAAGGTGACGGCGATAAGGCCAGGGATCATAGCGGCCTGAAACATCTCGATGATCGAGGCTTCGACGATAAGCGCGTAAATGATGAGCGCGACTGATGGCGGAATGAGGATGCCGAGCGTGCCCCCGGCGGCCAGCGTACCCGTCGCAAGGCGGACCGAGTAATTCATGCGCCGCAACTCTGGCAGGGCGACCTTACCCATAGTCGAAGCGGTGGCGAGGGACGATCCGCAGACCGCGCCAAAGCCAGCACAGGCGGTAATCGCCGCCATGGCAACGCCGCCGCGCACCCGCCCCACGAGCGCGCGCATCCCCTGAAAGAGATCACGTGACATGCCTGTCTCTGACGCGAGGTAGCCCATAAGGATGAAGAGGGGCACGACCGAAAGGTCGTAATTGGCGACGGAGTTGAAGAAGAGTGTTTTGAACTGTTTTAGGTATGGCTCAAAGCGCAGGAAGCTGGCGACTTCGGAGAGCGCGTAATTGCCGCCGATGCCGGTGAGGACCATCGCCAGACCGACAGGGATGCGTAGGATCAAGAGCAGAAAGAGGATGCCGAGGCCCGCAAGGCCAACGAGTTCACGATCACCCATCGATCATGGCTTCTTTCCATGGGCCGAAAAGCTGCGCCACTGCGACGAGCGCCCAAAGGGTGAGGGAAAGGATGCCGGTGATGTAGAAGGGCCATTCTTCCCAACCGAGAACGCGGCTGAGGGCACCGTCATCACGGGTTTCTAGCAATCCAAGCGTCATCCAATAGGCGAGGAAGAGTGCGAGTGCGGCCATGAGGAATAGGGAAAGGCGGTCGATGCCCCGGCTTAGGGAAACAGGACTATTCTTCATGAAGAGATCGACCGCGAGGTGGCCGCGCATGACCTGACAATAAGGCAGGAACATCGGGACCGCCGCACCCACCGCCAGACGTACGAAATCCTCGTAGCCGGGCAAACCGCCGACTTCGCCGCCCCATAGCCTCGCGGCGCGGTCTAGGGCGAATGCCCCGACATTCACGACCGTCACACCGACGATGGCAAGCAGGATTACGCCGCCAAGGACGGCCCAGCCGAGGCTGGCGGCGCGGAGCATCCGGTTCAGTACGTGTATTTCCTGACTGCCGCGCGGGCCTTTTCGACGATGCCTTCGCCGTCGATATCCTTGCTGGTGACTTCCTCGACCCATTTATCGACGACGCTCTGGCCGCGTGTCAGCATGTCTTCGGTCGTGGCATCATCAAGGCGCAGGATCGTGCCGCCGCTTTCATGCTGCATTCGTTTGCCGACGCTTTCTGCGGCCTCCCAAACTTCGCCCATCTTCTTGGCAAAGGCACGGCCCGAATGTTCTTCGATGATGGTTTGTAGGTCTTCGGGCAGTTCCTCGAAACGATCTTTATTCATGGCATACATAAAGACCGAGGTGCCGAAGCGTTGTTTCTTGCGGCCCTCCATCGAGGTTTGGGTCAGTTCGGCGAGTTTGAGCGGTGGGAAGATTTCAAAGGGAACGAGCGCGCCGTCAACCGCGCCTTTCGACAGGGCTTGTGGCAGGGCAGGGACGGGCATCCCGACCGGCTCTGCGCCGAGCGCCTCGATCATCCAAGCGCCCGTGCGGGACGGCGTGCGCAGTTTCTTGCCGTTAAACTCATCAAGTGAGAGCACGTCTTGAATGAAATCGCGCATGTGGATCGCATTGCCATCATGGACATGCAGGAGGAGCGGCTTGATGTCTTCATAATCATCCGCAATCAGGTCAAAATTGTCATGGATCGCGAGATTGGTGGCAACAGACGAACCAAGATGGACGGTTGGTAACTCGAATGCCTCGGAACGCGGGAAGACGCCGGGAGTATATCCGATCAGGGTCCAGACGATATCGGCGGCGCCATCGCGGACTTGGCGATAGAGTTCAGGTGGCTTGCCGCCCATCGACATGGAAGGGAAAATCTCGAAGGCGATGCGACCATCGGATGCTTTCTCAATTGCCTGCGCCCATGGCTCAATCATCGCGACCTGCGTCGTGGATTTAGGGCTCAGAAAATGGTGGATCGTCAGGGTGACTTCCGGGTCAGCGGCCATTGCCACCGTGGAGGTTAGCGTACCGAATGCACCCAAAACGAGTGCGCGAAATTTGCGTCCGGTGAGCATCAGCTCTCTCCCAATCGAAGCGTCGTGAATGACGCGAAACGCTATCCGCTTCGTCATGCGCTGTAAATGAAGTTGATCGCCTTTCGCGATTGATTGAACGAGGCTTATTGCGGCATTTTGGCACGGTAGGATTGAGCGATGATGCGCCTGTCTGCGGCAGGGTTGCAAAGCGCATGGATTCCCTTGATTTCGCCTGATTCGGGCTTCAAGAGAATGGGTATAAATATAAGCAATTCTGGAGTTTAGGATGATACGGCAGTTTGGAAAGACGCTTGCGGCGCTGATCGTGGCGATTGGGTTTATGCTTAGTGCGGGCACGGCCTCCGCTGCATCGGTCTGTAAGGGCATGTCGAGCAACAAATGCGAGGGTGCGACGGCCTGCTACTGGGTCAAGGGTTACAAGACCAAAAAAGGCTCGAACGTAAAAGCGCATTGCCGTGCAAAGCCGAATGGCGGTGCCGCCGAGGCGAAGAAGAAGCCAAGCGCAAAGAAAGCCTCCGCGACGAGCAAGAAGAAGACCAGCGAGAAAGCGTCAACCGCGAAGAAGGCGAAGGGCGACACGACAAAGAAGACGCCTAGCAAGAAAAAGTCTGACACTGCCAAAAAAGCATCAACCAAGAAGACTTCGACAAAGAAAAAGACAACGAAGAAAAAGAAGAAGAGCACGAAGAAAAAGAAGCAGCCTTCGAGCTGAACCACCCGCCATCGTATCCCCGGATAACCGCGTTACGGTTTCCGGGGGTGCGTGATGCGACGGTTACGCCGCTGGTCTCGATAGCGCATCCAGTATGCGCGCCCATGAGCGGGCACCGCGCTGAAAACTGCTCAACTCGTACTTTTCGTTGGGTGAATGGATACGGTCATCGTCGAGGCCAAAGCCGACGAGTAGACAATCCATCCCAAGCAAATTCTTGAATTGGCCGACCACGGGGATCGAGCCACCCATGCCGATGGTGGGTGCGGTGACACCCCATTCGTCCTCTAAAGCCGTCTTGGCGCGTCGAACTGAAGGGTTATCAGGAGACAAGGCGATGCCGCCGCTGCTGCCATGTTCGATATAAGAGACGGTGCAATCGGCGGGGAGCATGTCCTCGACACACTTGCGTAGGGCGGCGCGGATAGCATGGGGGTCTTGGTCGCCGACGAGGCGGCAGGATATTTTCGTGGATGCCTGCGCGGGCAGGACTGTCTTGAATCCCTCGCCTGTATAGCCGCCCGTTATGCCGTTGAATTCGCAAGTGGGGCGCGCCCATAGCTGTTCCATGACCGAGCGATCCGCCTCGCCCGCTGGAACGGAAAGACCTGCGCCGCCGAGGAATTCTGCCGGGTCGAAGCCCAGCGCGGCCCATTGGGCCTTCACGTCGTCGGTCGTCTCGTGAACGCCGTCATAGAAGCCGGGAAGGGTAACGCGGCCTTCGTCGTCATGCAGCGACGCGACGATCTTGGCCAGTACGCGGATTGGATTCATGGCGGGGCCGCCGAACAGACCGGAATGTAGGTCTTTGCTGGCGGCGTGGATGGTTATCTCCTCACTCATCATACCGCGCAGGCCCGTGCAGATGGCGGGGGTGTCGCGGTTCCACATGGATGTATCACAGACGAGGGCGGCTTCGGCGCGTAGCTCGTCGGCATTGCCCGCGAGGAAGCCGGGGAGGCTAGGGGAGCCGCTTTCCTCTTCGCCTTCGAGGAATATTGTGATGCGGACGGGGAGTTTTCCGGCGGTGGACATCCATGCGCGGCACGCTTCCACAAAGGTCATCAACTGGCCTTTGTCATCCTGTGCCCCGCTCGCGGAGATCATGGCGGTGCCGTCGGGGCGGGTGACGATGCGTGGCTCGAAAGGGGGCGTATCCCATAGGTCGAGGGGGTCGGGCGGCTGCACATCGTAATGGCCGTAGAAGAGAAAATGAGCGGCGTCCGGCCCTGCGCTGTCGTTATGGCCGACGACCATAGGGTGGCCGGGCGTATCGCGAATGGTGGCGTTGAAGCCGATGGATTGTAAATCGGCGGCCATATGGTCGGCGGCGCGGCGACATTCGGGTTTATAGGCCGGGTCGGTTGAAATCGAAGGGATGCGCAGGAGAGTAAACAGCCGCTCCAATGCGGCATCGCGGTCGGTATCGAGAGTTTCGAGAACGGTGGTGAGGGTCATAGCGCATCTCCTTGGTTCTAACCTCTGGCTAGGCGATGCGCGGCGGGTGTGCAAGGGGGTGCATGGTCAGGGGCAGGGGGTTTCGATCTGAGCGGTATTGGCATTGCTGAAAGCGATTTGGCGCGTGGTGACGGAGCCGTCTGTGCCGCGTAGGCCAATAATGGCGAGCGCACCGTCGATCTCTTGGTCGGATACCCTGATCTGACCCATATCCGATTGGGTGAGGCGGTCATCTACGTCGATAGAGAAAATATATGACTTGCCGGGGCCGAACTTCATGAACTGTAGAGCAAGGGCGGTTGAGCCGTCGGCGACTAACGGCATGGCGGCCAGACCGGCATCACCGGATTCGCGGCGAAAAGGTTGGAAGGCCTCAACGCCCGCACCACCCTCGGCGGTATCAAAGACAAGGCCACCGGCGGAGGCGGTTAGGTCTAAGCCGATAGAGATGATGCTGTCTGCCGAACTATCATTCGTAATGACGAATTGGTCACGGGGCGCGCCTTCGCGAAAGGATATGTCGATATCCACGACGCAACCCGCATGGGCAGGCTGGCCTAAGACGAGGGCGAGAAGGAAAGTCATTGTGAGCCGCATGGGATTCTCCTGTTCGATGAACAAAGTAGCAGGCAAGCAAGGAGGTTCAACGGATGGGATGTAGAATAATTATATGAAATATGTCACATAATTCATATATAAGAAAACGCAGCGTTTTGGGGATGGTGTCCTGTGATTGAGCTATATCAAGCGCATGGTCGGTTTGATCGATACCAAAGTAAAATAGTCGGAAATTAATCTTGACTATAAAAGTCGGGTATTAGATTGTCAGGTCAGCGGCCCGATGAGTCGCATCAATCTGGAGCCTTTCTATGCGTATCAAGACCCTGCTTGTCAGCCTGACCATCGCGAGTTTGGCGGCCACTGCCGCCTTTGCGGATGGGGAGGTGAACCTCTAGTCCTCGCGCCATTACGACACAGATGAGCGTCTCTACACCGATTTCGAGGCGCAAACGGGCATCCGCATCAACCGGATCGAGGCCAAGGCCAGCGCGCTGATCGAGCGGATGCGGGCTGAGGGGCGCAACAGCCCCGCCGATATTTTGCTGACGGTTGATGCGGGTAATATCTGGCGCGCGGCGGAAGCCGGATTGCTACAACCCATTGATTCAGAGGCGCTAACCGCGCGTATCCCAGAGAATATGCGCGCCGCCGATGGGTCGTGGTACGCTTTTTCGCAGCGGGCGCGGATGATCTTTTACGCTAAAGACCGTGTGGAAAACCCGCCGGAGACTTATGAGGCGCTGGCTGATCCGCAGTATAAAGGTATGATTTGCGCGCGATCATCATCGAACATCTATATGCAATCCTTGCTGGCTTCGGTCGTCTCCCATGCGGGGCAGGACGCGGCGACGGATTGGGCGAAGGGTCTGCACGATAACCTCGCGCGAAAGCCGCAGGGCGGCGATACGGACCAGTTGCGCGGGCTGATCTCTGGCGAATGCGATATCGCATTGGCAAATAGCTATTATTTCGCTCGCGCCCTGCGGAAGCCGGTCAAGGGATTATCGGATGGAATCGACGCGATTGGTTGGGTATTTCCGAACCAAGATGACCGGGGCGCGCATGTTAATATCTCCGGCGGCGGCGTGGCGGCCAATGCGCCGAACCGAGAGAATGCGATCCGCTTCCTCGAATACCTCGCCAGCGATTCCGCACAGGCATATTTCTCCGCCGGTAACGACGAATTTCCGGTGGTCGAAGGGGCGACACTGTCTGATGAGACTGCTGCGCTAGGTGCATTTGAGGCGGATGGACTGAATGTTTCGGAGTTGGGTGAACATCAGAAAGAGGCGCAAATAATCTATGACCGGGTTGGCTATCCCTGACGGCACATAAGTGTGATGTGACAATTTCTAGCCTCGGTACATGTGTATTGCATCGAACGCTGGAGTTTTGCTCATGCTGCTTATGCTACGCCGCCTCACGTTTGCGACCGTTCTTCTGGCCACACCAGTAATGGCGCAAGAAACGGTTCCCGATACCGCAACCTTACGCCAGTTTGCGCAGGAGAGGCTGCGCGATGCCGTATTGCTCTATGACCGAGCTTTTCGGGTGCCGGAAACGGGACAGTATCTTGACGCCATTCGCCTTGACCGGGATCCGCAGGGCGGTTTGTCCTCGACCGCCGCAACCGGCATGGGGCTTGTTGCGCTGGCCATTGGCGATGTTACGGGCGTAATTCCCGATGCGGCAGAAAAGGCCGAGATCACCCTTGCGCATCTATTGGGGGAACATGCGCCCGCTTTTGCCGTCGATCGTTCCTCCAGCGGGTGGTATCGGCACTGGTTTGATCCGTATACAGGCGCAATTCCGTCTTGGAACAAAGACAAGTTTTCGACCATCGACACCGCTATTCTCGGTGCGGGGGCGGCTATCCTCGGCAATCATTTGCGCGAAAAGGCCGCCGCCTCCGGGTTGCCGGTCCCGCGTGCCGCTGAACTTGCCAGCGCATTGGTGATGTCGACTGATTGGACGACGGCTGTGCGCAACCCTGACCGTGGTTCGATCCATCTCGTCTTTTATGGCCCTGAGGAACGCCCGACCGATAATGTGGCCACCATTCCCTTTGATGAATACGCGCTATTGCCGTGTATGGCAGCGCGTTATGAGGGTATGTTAGGTGCACCCGGCCCAGCAACGCGGGCTTGGCAGACGCGGTTTGATATGCCCGCCGACCTGCCCATGCATACCGTTGGTGAATACACGTTACTCGGTAAGAAGGGCGGCTCGATCCCTTCGCATTTCACGCATCAATTCGCGTTCCACCTCTGCGGCACCTATGCCCGCGATCCGGCATTCCTTGATGAGATGCGCGAATTGAAGGAGGCTGACCGGACGTGGTTCATCAACCAGCGTGCTCCGCGCCATATTTGGGGGCTTGGGGCCGGGTCCGAGCCTATTCTCGAAACCGACGAGATGAAAGCGGCCCAGCGATATGGCGTTGCACGGTTGCAAAAGAATCCCTACGGCACGGCATCCCCCGCCGTTATGGCGGGCTTTCTAGCCGTGGATGAAGCGGATGGATCGAACGATATTCTTGCTGATCTGCATACGCTTTGGGCGCGGGGCGAATGTCGCTATGACCATAAAGGGGTGGGCTTTCTTTGGCGCTGCTCACCATATTCACCCAAGACGCCGGTAACTCGTGTCGAGGCCATTGATTTTTCGACTTGGATGTTGGGTTTGGCCACTGTCCATCCTGAGCTTGGCCTTGCCTTCTTCCAGCGGAACGCTTTCTGAGTTATCCTGCATTGTGAAACCACCACTTGCGCAGCCCGCAGCTTAGCGGCATCCTCGCCCGATATGATATGCAGAGGGCTGTGCTATGAATATCCATAATCCTAACTCCCTCGAAGCCATTGATAAGGCGACGCTGGTTCATCCGTATACCGATCTGCACGCCCATGACGACAAGGGGCCGCATATCATCGAGCGGGCCGAGGGTATCCGCCTTTATGACAGCGATGGGCGCGGGTTCATCGACGGGGTCGCGGGGCTGTGGTGTACGGCGCTGGGCTTTGGCGAGGATCGGCTGGTCAAGGTGGCCGCTGAAGCGATGAAGAACCTGTCATTCAGCCATGTGTTCTCGCACCGCTCGCATCCGGCAGCGATTGAATTAGCCGACCGGCTGACGAAGCTGGCCCCTGACAGCATCAGCCGCGCGTTCTTTGTCAATTCGGGGTCCGAGGCGGTCGATGCGGCGATTCAGATTGTGTGGAATTATAATAATGCGCTGGGGCGGCCCGAGAAGAAGAAGATTATTGGCCGTGACCGGGGATATCATGGTGTGACGGTCGCCGCCGGGTCGCTGACGGCGCTACCCTATAAGCAGGATGATTTTGATCTGCCGGTCAATGACCGGTTCCTGCGTGTGACCTGCCCGCATTTCTATCGCTATGGCGAGCCGGGGGAGAGCGAGGCTGACTTCACGGCGCGGTTGGCGCGGGAAGTTGAAGACCTGATCCTTGCGGAAGGCGCGGACAAGATCGCCGCCTTCATCGGAGAGCCAATCATGGCGGCGGGGGGTGTGATGCCGCCCCCCGAAGGATACTGGGTCGCTGTGGCCGAGGTATGCCGTCGCCATGACGTGCTGGTAATCTGTGACGAGGTGGTCAATGGGTTTGGACGTACCGGCAATTGGTGGGGGTCGGAGACGGTTGGTATTCAGCCTGATATGATGACGGTGGCCAAACAATTGTCGTCGGCATACCTGCCCATTGGCGCGACGATGATGAGCGAGGAAATCTACTCCGTCATCGCAAAGCACAGCCCAAAGAACGGCGTGTTCGGGATCGGGATGACCTATGGCGGGCATCCGGTCTGTTGCGCCGTCGCGTTGGAGACGCTGAAAATCTACGAAGACCGAGACATTCTCGAACATGTGCGCGCGATTACTCCGCATTTCCAGAAGCGATTGAAAGCACTGGGCGCGCATCCGCTGGTCGGGCAGGCGCGAGGAGAGGGGTTGATTGGGGCGGTCGAACTGGTCGCCGATAAAGAGACGCGCGAACCGTTTCCGCCTGCCATGAAGGCCGCGCCGACGCTCTATAATCATGTGGCTGAGCATGGCGTGCTGTGTCGTCCGCTGCCCGGTGATGCGATGGGCATCTGTCCGCCGATGATCGTGACGGAAAGTGAGATTGACGAGATTTTCGATGCCATCGAAAAGGGGCTGGACTCTGCGCATACCGCCCTGACGGCATCCTAGAGCGACACAGGAATTGCGCTTAGAGTGCGTGTTTCCTGACACTCTACGACTCAATCTGTGTAATCACGTATGTCGTATTGCTCGCGCTGACGGTGGTATCAAAAGCGTCGATGTGAATACCGGATAATCGCTTCGTGCTTTTCGGGGATGCGGGTAATGGTTTTTGCATGTGATTCATCAGCGAAAGACCCACCATGACCGAACCAACCGGCAAAGAACTTGGCAAGAAGACCGCTGCGGCAATGGCGCTTGACCATCTGCGTAACGGGATGACGGTGGGGTTGGGGTCAGGATCGACTGCGGAGTGGTTCGTGCGCTTGCTCGGCGCGCGGATGCGGGAAGGGGGGCTGGATATCGCCTGCACTGCCACCTCGAAACGCACCGAGGCACTGGCCCGCGAGGAAGGGATTGTAATTCGCCCGCTGGATGATTTCGAGCGGCTCGATCTGACCGTGGATGGGGCGGATGAGATCGACCCGGCACTCGACCTTATCAAAGGCGGGGGGGCGTGCCACTTGATTGAGAAAATCGTGGCGAGCGCCTCTGACACGCTGATCGTGATCGCCGATGATAGTAAGCTGGTGCCGGTATTGGGGGCGTTTCCGCTGCCCGTTGAGATTACGACGCTGGGGTGGAAGACGACCATGCGGCGGATCGCCGAAGTTACGGGCGATGTACCGCTCATTCGCCGGGGCGAGGGCGAGCCGGTGTTGACCGATGAGGGGAATTTCATCGTCGACTGCCATATGGGACAGATCGCGGATGCTGCTGCGCTGGCCACGGCGCTGAACGCGGTGCCGGGGATGGTGGAGCATGGGTTGTTTCTCGGTATGGCATCGCGCGCGCTGATCGGGGCCGCCGATGGGACTGCGCGTGAGGTGTTACCGGTCTGATATTGACAGGATTTCATGTGAAGGCTGGCAAAACTGAGCAGAGAAGCCTAAATGCGAGTGATAAATCCTCCAGCCGAAAGACCCGTTCCATGCAGTTCGATTATGATCTCTTCGTTATTGGTGCCGGTTCCGGCGGTGTGCGCGCGGCGCGCGTTTCTTCGAGTATGGGCGCAAAAGTGGCCATTGCGGAGGAGAGCCGATATGGCGGCACCTGCGTTATTCGGGGATGCGTGCCGAAAAAACTGATGGTTTATGCATCGCAATATTCCGAGATGTTCGAGGATGCGCGCGGCTATGGCTGGAGCGTAGGCGAGCCGAGTTTCGACTGGGGCGCGCTAAAGACGGCGCGTGATGCGGAGATCGACCGGTTAGAAGGCGTCTATGGCCGGATACTCGAAGGGGCGAATGTTACGCGCTATAACCAGCACGCGCGGCTGCTTGACGGTCATACGGTCGAGCTGCGCGATGGTACGCAGATCCGTGCTAAGACAATCCTGATTTCGACAGGGGGGCGGCCCGTGAAGCCCCCCTTCAAAGGGGTGGAGAACACCATCGTCTCGGACGATATCTTTCATTTGGAGAGCCAGCCGAAAAGCCTCATCTGTGTTGGCGGTGGCTATATTGCCCTTGAGTTTGCGGGGATTTTCCACGGTCTGGGCACGCATGTTACGGTATCGAACCGTTCGACAGTGCTACGCGGATATGATGATGACGTGCGGGAGCATCTGATCGAGGCGCTGACGGCAAAGGGGATCGACCTGCGGCTGGGCGTAAATCCGGTAGAGATCGCCGAGAAGGATGGCATGAAGCATGTCATCTATGATGACGGCAGTGTCGTGATTGCCGAGGCGGTGCTGATGGCGACGGGGCGTAGTCCTTATGTTGACGGGCTTGGGCTGGAAGATGCCGGGGTTTCGCTGTCGGATGGTGGCGCGATTGCGGTAGATGAGTTTTCGCGCACCAATGTCCCCTCAATCTATGCCATTGGCGACGTGACCGACCGGGTGCAGTTGACGCCAGTAGCCATTCGCGAGGGGATGGCGTTTGCGGAAACCGTCTTCAACGATAATCCGACACGGCCCGACCATGATCTGATTGCCACCGCCGTTTTCACACAGCCGGAAATTGGCACCATCGGCATGACGGAGGCGCAGGCGCGCGAAGGCCATGATGTTGATATCTATCGCAGTGTTTTCCGCCCGATGATCAATGTGTTGGCGGGGCGGGAAGAGAAGATGTTGATGAAAATCATCGTCGATAAGGCCAGCGACAAGGTGCTGGGTGTGCATATCGTTGGGCACCATTCCGGCGAGATGATCCAATGCGCCGCCATCGCCGTGAAGATGGGCGCAACGAAAAAAGATTTTGACCGGACAATGGCCGTTCACCCGACCAGCGCCGAGGAACTCGTGACGATGCGTGATCCGGTAAGCGGCGCAACGTGAGGGGAAATTTGAACGAATACGTCTCCGATTGATCATTTCCTCGCCGTAAACACTTTGTTAACTGTCCGTATACGACATATTAACAATGTGATTCGCGTTTCTTGAAAAGACTTTTTCTTGATGCGAAGGATTTGTAAGGATTGAGAAATGCGCGTCGTATGCGTCATAATTGTCATTTTATCGGGCCTTGCCGTCCCATTTCAGGCTACCGTTGCAAACCCCGCCGAGCGGGAGGCGCGGATTCGGTTTAATGCGTCCCTGCCGCCAAATTGTGCGCGCGGGTGGAACGGGCGAGGCAATGGCCTCGTCGCGGTCTGTGTGCTGGGGGGGCGGTATCAGGTGCGGTTTATCAATGGGCGTGTTGCGGTCTGTGGCGCGGCGTCCTGTATGGATCGGGCGCGTGAGGTCGATGTGTTTTTGCGGCGGCGGGGATTTTGATCAATTTGAACTGCGCCGGGTAAAATGATGTGGGGTTGTTTCTGACATCGCTTTTATGCCCCGTATTCCGCATCGGTGACTTTTTCGAGCCAATCGGCGCTGCGCCCGTCTTCGGCTTCTTGCATTGCGAGGTGGACCATGGCGGTGTCGGGGGCGGCACCGTGCCAGTGCTTTTCGCCCGGCGGTATCCAGATCGTATCGCCGGGGAGGATTTCGACGATGGCTTCGCCCGCCGTCTGGAACCGGCCTACACCCGATAGGACATGGAGCGTCTGGCCGAGGGGGTGGGTGTGCCATGCCGTACGCGCGCCGGGGGCGAAGGTGACGCGGATTGCGCGGATGCGTGCAGGCTCAGGCGCGTCGATGATCGGGTCCATCGTGACATGGCCGGTGAAGTAGTCGGGCGAAGGCGTGGTGGTCGGGCGGGCATTGGCGCGGTGATGGATCATGGGGTGGCTCCGGGTTTGGGTGTGGAGCCACCCTATCCACGCTACGCGGTCAGGTTGACTCGTCGCTGGTTGCCTCAACGATGGCGCGTAGCCATGCCTTTGCCTCGTCGGAATGCCATTCGGCCTCGCCGGTCAGACGACCGATTTCGCGGGCATCGGGGCCGAGGATCGCGGTGACGGGCAGGCCGAGAACGCCCATTTCGCGGGATAGGCTGGCCTTGGGATCGGTGAAGGCTTCGAGGTTATCAAGACCTTCGCGCTCCAGATACGGTGCGGCTTTCTTTGCGCCGCCCTTGTCGAGCGAGATGGTTACGACGCGCAATCCCTCGTCACCCAACTCGGCCTGTAGCTCGTCGAAATAGGGCAGTTCCTTGCGGCAGGGGGGGCACCATGTGGCCCAGAAGTTCAGGACCGTGACTTTGCCCTCGAAGGCGGAAAGATCGATTTTCTCGCCGTCGGGGTCGAAGAAGGATTTGCCGCGAAAGGGGCGTGGCTCGTCATGCAGGACGAAACCGTCCATGTCGAAGGGGATCAACTCCTCGACGGTTTCGCGTTCGCCCTTGTCGAGCATCGACGGCGAGGTGTTGCCCGCAAGGGTCGCTACGCCATATAGGAGGGCGGCACTGAGGGTGAGGGTTCCGGCAAGGGCGCGCATCTCGGTCTCTCTTCCATGAAGGACGGTTCATTATGACAGATAAGACCCCCGCCGCCTCAAATTCAATGTGGGGTGGACGTTTCGCCGACCGGCCCGATGCGATCATGGAGGAGATTAATGCCTCCATTGGGTTTGATCGACGGCTGGCGGGGCAGGATATCCGGGGTTCTCAGGCCCATGCGGCGATGTTGGCGAGCGTTGGGATTATCTCGGCGGATGACCTGACGGCGATATCACAAGGGCTTGAGGAGATCGGCGGGGAGATTGAACGGGGGGAGTTTGTGTTCCGCCGTGACCTTGAAGATATCCATATGAACATCGAATCGCGCCTACGGGAGAAGATCGGAGATGCGGCGGGGAGGCTGCACACGGCGCGCTCGCGCAATGATCAGGTGGCGCTGGATTTCAGGCTGTGGGTCAAGGAGCAATGCGCGGAGGCCGAGGCGGCGCTTTCGCGGTTGATTGAGGCGCTACTGGTGCAGGCCGAAGCGGGGGCCGAGACGGTAATGCCGGGGTTCACGCATCTACAGGTCGCGCAGCCGGTGACATGGGGGCATCACATGATGGCCTATGTTGAGATGTTCGCGCGGGACCGGGCGCGCTTTGCCGATGCGCGGGTGCGGATGGATGAATGTCCGCTGGGGGCGGCGGCGCTGGCCGGGACGGGTTTTCCGATTGATCGGGTGCAGACCGCCGATGCGCTGGGGTTTGCGCGGCCCACGGCGAATAGCATCGATAGCGTTTCGGCGCGGGACTTTGCGCTGGAGTTTTTGTCGGCGGCGTCGATCTGCGCCACGCATCTGTCGCGGTTATCCGAGGAGATTGTGATATGGGCGTCGGCGCAGTTCAACTTTATCACGCTCAGCGACAAGTTCACGACCGGCTCGTCGATCATGCCGCAGAAGAAAAACCCGGATGCCGCCGAGTTGACGCGGGCCAAGGTGGGGCGGATTGTTGGCTCGCTGGTCACGCTGATGACGGTGATGAAGGGTCTGCCGCTTGCCTATTCAAAAGACATGCAGGAAGACAAGGAGCCGGTCTTCGATGCGGCGGATGCGCTGGCGCTGGCGCTGGCGGCGATGACGGGGATGGTGGCGGATATGCAGCCCAATGCGCCGCGACTGCGCGAGGCGGCGGCGCAAGGGTTCTCGACCGCGACCGATCTGGCGGATTGGCTGGTGCGGGAGTTGGGGATGCCGTTCCGCGATGCGCATCACGTTACCGGGTCGCTGGTGAAGATGGCGGAGGATGCGGGATGCGATCTGGCTGATTTGTCATTGGCGGATATGCAGGGGGTCGAGGCGCGGATTACCGACGCGGTGTTCGATGTGCTGACGGTCGAGGCATCGGTGCGCTCGCGGATCAGTTATGGCGGGACGTCGCCGGAGCGGGTGGTGGAGGCGATTGCGGCGCGCCGGGGGATATGAGGGTTATCCCAGAGGCGGACGGATTTGACGGTCTTGTACCAGTGCCCCAGTTTATCCAATGGACCCGCTCGAAAGGAACACGGCCATGATGCGTCTTCGCTTTCTTAGCGCTGCTCTTGCTCTATTGATGGGCGCCGTGCTGGCGATGCCTGTGAATGCTGAGGATGTGGCAGGGGCGGAGGCGGCGCGGGCGACGATTCAGTCGCAGCTCGATGCGTTTCGGGCTGAATCTGCCGAGGATGCCTATGAGTTCGCCGCGCCGAATATCCGGCGGATATTTCCGACCGCCAAGGTGTTCGGGTCGTTGGTCAAGCGCGGCTATCCGATGGTCTGGAATCCGGCGGATGCGGAGTTTCTGGACGCGAAACCGCGCGGAAACGGGATCGTGCAGCGGTTGCGCTTTATCGATCAGCAAGGCCGCGCGCATATCGGCGAGTACATGATGGTGCAGGTGAACGGCGAATGGCGCATCGCAGGCGTGAAGATCACGCGGGACGAGAGCTTTGGGGTTTAGCGTTTCTTGCACCCAGCGCAGATCGCATCCCCGGCCACCAAGCTCTGGCGGGTGGAAAGGTTTTTTGAATGGCGAAAGCTGAGGCAATCGGAAATCTCTTCCGTTTCATGCTCATGTTCGGGATCAACCGCTTTTCCCTATTGGAGACGACGGAAGCAAGCATCCGCGCAAGAGTTGGGTGGCCTGTCGAGCCGGGTTCGTTGCTCGGTGAAGATGACGAGTTTCAGGACATTGAATGGGAAGTTCAGTATTTTGATAATATCGACGATGCCATTGAAATTTCGGAATTTCTGATTGATCGCTGTCTAATCGACATCGATCGAATAACTGTATCTGAAAAAGAACTCGGACAAAAGATTGGATGGGAAACTATCCGCTACAGAGGAGCTCTTGATACATTGCTCAGGATAAAAGTCGGTATGCTCGACGATGGTGTGAAGTCTGATTATTTCTTCGTACACTTCTGATCCGTCGAAAGAGCAAAATTTAGAAGGGCGATACTGAGTTGTGTCAAATATTGCATTGCCCATCGAGGCCCCGGCTCGGGGCCGGGGCTGGTGTGTTTTTCTACCGTTCCAGCGAGGCGACCACGGTGTCGGTATCGGGGGCGAAGCGGAAATGGCCCTCGGGTGGGGAGAGGGAGATCAAGTCTTCCTTGCGTACGCCCGCGCCAAGATTGTGGACGACCAGCGGGAAGCCCGTGCGCGGGTCGCGTTCGGCGATGACGATGCCGGTATGCGGCTCGTTTCCGCTCAGACGCCATGTCAGCACATCGCCGGGCTGGAAATCGTCGGGTTTGGTGCCCACGGGGATCGATGCGCCGGTGCGCTCGAAAAAGGCTTCGAGATTGACGACGCGGCGGTGGTCGATATTTGGGTCAGGCTTCTTGAGGCCGTAGACACGCTTGGAGGGGTACGCCTTGAAAGCGCGCTTCATGTCTTCATGCAGGAGCTTTTGCAGGTCGATACCCAGCGCACGATAGCTGCGGATGATGACATCGGAGCAGACGCCGGTTGTCTCTGGCACATCGCCCCATGGATAGCCGATTTTGACATAGCGGGCATCATAGCGGATCGATGGGTTTAGGCGGTCGAGGGCGGCTTGTTCAAGCTTCATCCCGAAGGCGGGCGTAAAGCGGGAGCGAACCTTGGGTTTGAGACCCCCGGCGCGCAAGGCGGCATTGCGCTTGTAGCCCTTGCGCGCGTGGATACGGGTTTCAGAAGAGGCGCGGTCGCGGCCATCCTTTGGGTCGTCGCGGATCGGGGCCATTGAGCGCATGGTCGGGGCGGCGGCAACAGGCGTGGTTAGCGCGGCGACTTCATAACTGGGCGCGGGGGCGGGTTTTGGGGCGTCCAGATCACCTACCGACCTGTATTGCAGCGGCGTCGGCGCAGGGATGGGGGCGGGTGTCGCCGGTTCGTATGTTGGCGCCGGGACCGTAACCGTCTTCACCGGCTCGTAACGCGGCGCAGGCGCGGTTTCTACCGGTTCGTAAGTCGGCTCGGGTAGCGCGGGAACAGGGGCAGATGTATTGCGGATGGGTTCGTAAACCGGGCGCGTTACGACCGTCGGCGCGGCGCGCTCGGCGGGGACATATTGTGGTATCGCGGCGACCTTTTGCGGTGCGGGTGCGGGCCGTTGGTACGCAGGCTTGGCACGGCGAGGCAATGCAGCGATAGCCTTCGATTCCACGGGTTTTTTAACGGTTTTCTCCGGCTCGACAACGACCGGTTCTTTGGTCGTTATTGGCCCAATATCCTTGGTCCCCGCGCAGCCAGCCATTACCGTCGCCAGCGCGAGCACGCCGCATAGACGCATTGCAGTCATCACAACCGCTCCCTGTTCTGCCACCATCATCCCCTTTTGTTATACAGGGGTATCGTTTCGCAAGTGTCAGGAAGAATGGTTAGCGGGATTGTACGATTTCCACAATGAAACAGTTAACGATTTGCCTCAGTGTTTTTGAGTAAGGCATCGCTGGATAGATCAGCCCTTCGGTTTTTTGCGGCGCAGGACGTCCTTGCCATTGCCCGGTCCTTTCGGTTTGCGGGCCTTGGCGAAGGCGGGTTTGTCGCTGGGTTTGCCCGCGCGGGGTGGGCCGTCGCGGGTGATGCGGTCAACCTTTGGTTTGTCGCCACGGGCGGTGCGGTCGATTGGCTCGCGTGCGGGGCGGTCGGCTTTCTTAACGTAGGGTTTACGCGGTTTTTCGGCGGGTGGTTTGCGATCTGCGGGTGCCGCGTCTTTCTTTGCATAGGGTTTGCGAGGCTTATCATGGGCGGGTTTTTCGTCGCTGTCGCGCGGCGGACGGGGTTTGTCCGATGCGGGGCGGTCGTCCTGGCGACGGGGGGGGCGGTCGCGTTTTTCGTAGTCGCGCTTGTCGCTATCCTGCCTACGCGGTTTGAAGGGTTTGGGGCTAGGGCGTGCGCGCTGGGCTGGTGCTTCTGGCGGGGGACCATCGGCCTTGCGTAGGGGTACGCCGTCCTCGATCTCGCCTTTATCGCCCAATGCTTCGAGTAGGGTTGGGACTTTTGGCTCGGCGATTTGGACATGGGTGGCGGCATCGCCGATGCGGATTGCGCCGATATCGGCGCTGGTCAGACCACCGGCCTTGCAGAGCATGGGCAGAATCCAGCGGGCCTCCGCGTTGTCTTTGCGGCCCTTTGGCAGGATGAACCATTGTGAGGGGCCAAAATCTTCGCGCAGGCGCTTTGGCGGGCGTTCGGGGTGGCCGCCATCGACGGGGACGACTGACAGTTCTTCGGGGGCAGATTGCTTGGCGCGGGCAAGGCGCAGGAAGGCGGCGGCGAGCATCTGTGGTTCATGCGCGGCGACCAGTTTGTCGACGAATTCGCGCTCGTCCTCGGTAACGGTTTCGAGCCACATCGGATCGGCGAGCAGGCGTTCCTCGTCGCGGGCCATGACGTCTTCGGCGCTGGGCGGGTTGGCCCATTCAGCCTGTACGCGGGCGGTGGAGAGCAGGCGCTCGGCCTTCTTGCGCCAGTTACCGGGGACGATGAGGGCGCTGACGCCTTTGCGGCCCGCGCGGCCCGTGCGACCAGAACGGTGGAGCATGGTTTCGGCATTGGTGGGCAGTTCGGCATGGACAACGAGGTCGAGGCGGGGCAGGTCAATCCCGCGTGCGGCAACATCGGTGGCGATGCAGACTTTGGCGCGGCCATCGCGCATGGCTTGGAGCGCGTGGGTGCGCTCGGTCTGGGATAGCTCGCCAGATAGGGCGACGACGGCAAAGCCTCGGTTCGAGAAACGGGTCGTCAGGCGGTTGACCATCGCGCGGGTGTTGCAGAAGACCAGCGCGTTCTGGGCATCGTAGTAGCGCAGCACGTTGATGACGGCATTCTCGGCATCATGCTTGGTGACGACGAAAGCGCGGTATTCGATATCGGCATGCTGGGCTTTCTCGCCCGTGGTCGAAATGCGGGCCGCGTCTTTCTGGTAGCGTTTAGCGAGATTGGCGATGCCGCGCGGGACGGTGGCAGAGAAGAGGAGGGTGCGGCGGTCATCGGGGGCGGCACCGAGGATAAATTCGAGGTCTTCGCGGAAGCCGAGATCGAGCATCTCGTCGGCCTCGTCCAGCACCACGGCGCGGACATCATCAAGGTCGATATTGTTGCGGTTGATGTGATCGCACAGACGCCCCGGTGTGGCGACGACCACATGGGCGCCGCGCTCCAGCGCCCGCCGTTCGGAGCGGGCATCCATGCCGCCGACACAGGAAACGACCGTGGCCCCGGCCTCGGCATAGAGCCATGACAATTCGCGCTGTACCTGTAGCGCCAATTCGCGCGTTGGGGCGATGACGAGGGCGAGGGGGGCGGCGGCGGGGGGGAACTTGCCGAGGCCGTCCATCAGAGTTGGCGCGATGGCCAGCCCGAAGCCGACCGTCTTACCCGACCCGGTTTGGGCGGAGACCAGCAGATCCTTGCCCGCCAGTTCATCGGCGGTCACGGCCTCCTGCACGGGGGTCAGGGAAGCATAGCCGCGCTTTTCGAGCGCATCGGCGAGGGTCTGGATCACGGCGGGTCTTTCGGACGGGGGCGGGGTTTGCGTTAACTAGGTGTTAACCGTGCGAAAGTACAGGGCGGAGGTGCGTGGTAGGCTGATTGACTTCCCGCGCCATACGACGCCTTTCGTCGTTTGTCAGTGCTTCGGCATCCAATCGCACGGCAACGAATCCGGGTTAACGGGTCGGTTCGATGAGTGATGTGAGGTATTCGGGGTTCCATGAAGCTCGTTTCCGGCGCGTCTTGATGGATTTCTTGTCATTTGCGGCCCTGACGAGGTTGATGGCGAAGTGTCGGACGATGGCC
>CALFVD010000082.1 GCA_937928005.1 uncultured Neomegalonema sp.
GCGCGGTTTCACGACGATATCCTTCGCCGCAATCGCAATCAGCCGCCGCAGAATCGATTCCGCCGGGCGCAGCACCGCCAGAATCGCCAGATACACAAACCGCCGAACCGTCCCCCCATCGCCCAACATCGCCAGAATCCCTGCCACCATCGGCAGCAGATCCTTGCGATTAACGTCGATGCAGCGGTCCCAGTCGTTCATGTGCGCTCCTGATAAACAAATCAGGAACATCAACGCAGATCAAAACAAGAATGTCAACCGTGCGGTGCCCACACTCATTTCCAAAAAATGCGATGCTTTGGCATGGCGGTCCTGTTTTCGCCGCATCTATCGCGCTAAACTGCCTCCAGCAACAACACTGGAGCCGACCCATGCGCCTTGTCATCCTTGCCCTTCTCCTGCCCCTGCCCGCCTTCGCAGGCGAAGCCGACGTTCTCGATGCAAAGGCCACGCGCTCCGGGGGCGATTGGCGCATCGAGGCAACGATCCGCCATGCCGATACCGGGTGGGATCACTACGCCAACGGGTTCGAGGTGGTCGGGCCAGACGGCACCGTACTGGGCACGCGCACGCTCTACCACCCCCATGTCGAGGAACAACCCTTCACCCGCTCACACACCCTGACCATTCCGGCGGATATCACCAGTGTCACCATCCGCGCGACGGATTCAGTCCATGGCACCGGCGGGGCGGAAGTGATGATTTCGTTGGAATAGGACAATTCAAATTCATATGTGATTCAGACAGCATTGGTGCAACTATGGGCGGATCGACTTAGCGAAAGGATAATCCCATGAGCACCTCGATCCATGCCGATGCCGCGAACACCCTACGCATCAGCGCGCGGCGCTTCGAGCAATCACCTTTTCGCGAATGCTACACCAATGAACACACGGTCCATGGCGTCTATGCCGGGCGCTATTACAGCGTGTTCAACGGTGAGGATACGGCGCAGGCGTATTGGTCCCTCCGCCGCCAAGCCGCCCTCTATGACGTGCCCGAACGCCCGGTCCAGATCGAGGGGCCGGATGCCGTGGCCTTCATGGAACATGTCTTCGCCCGCCCCATCGGCACGCTAAAAGAAGGCCGGGGCCGCTATGCCATTGCCTGCACGCCCCAAGGCGGGGTGTTCATGGATGGCATCCTGTTCCGCCTCTCCGACACGCGCTATTGGTATGTCCAACCTGACGGCGCGCTTGAGGCATGGTTGGTCGCCCATAGTGCGGGTTTCGACGTCACCATCTCAGACCCCCGCGCACGGGTATTACAGATTCAGGGACCGGCCTCCATGGCGATCATGGCGGCGGCTTCCGGCGGCGACATTGGCGAGGCGATGAAGTATTTCCACGCCGGATTCTTCGATCTGGGCGGTCAGCGCGCCTATGTCTCGCGCACCGGCTGGACGGGCGAGCTGGGCTTTGAAATCTATGCCGAATGGGAAAAGATCGACTGCACGCGCCTGTGGGAACATCTATTCGAGGTGGGTGCGCCCCACGGCATGATCTTCAGCTCAATCTCCTCGATGGAGGTGCGGCGTATCGAGGCGGGTATTCTCGATAACCTAACCGATTTTGACCGCAGCATGACGCCGTTTCAGGCGGGTCTTGGCCCGTTCATCGATTTGGACAAGCCCGATTTTATCGGACGCGCGGCGCTGCTGAAGGCGGATCGCACGGCGCTCCTGCACGGGGTCACATGCGCGGGCGCACGGCCCGACATGACCTGCACCCTGCTCGATGGCGCGCAGGTGGTGGGGCACATCACGGCGGGGGCATGGTCGCCCTATCTCGATTGCGGCATCGGCTATGGGCGCTTTGCGGAAGCGGGGGATTGGGTCGGCAGATCCCTCTCCCTCAAGACCGGCGACGGCACGATCCACCCTTGCGAGATCGTCGCACTACCCTTCTATGATCCAGAAAAACGCATCCCGCGCGGATTGGATACGCAGATCCCCTAAGGATAGATCACCCGTTCCAGATACAACCCTTCAGGCGGCGCGACCGGGCCACAGGCGGCACGATCCGCCGCCGCCAGCGCCTCGCCCACCCGGTCAGGGGGCCAGCGCCCCGCGCCCACATGCTGCAAGGTGCCGACAAAGCTACGCACTTGATTATGCAAGAAACTGCGCGCGCGAACGTGGAAGGTAAATGCCTCGCCATCCTGCTCGATATCGAGCGTATCCAGCGTCTTGACGGGCGAGGCCGACTGGCACTGGACCGAGCGAAACGTCGTGAAATCGTGATTGCCGATCAGATGCGCGGCCCCCGCCCGCATTGCCCCCAGATCGAGCGGCGCAACGCTATGCCAGACCAGCCCATCGTGTAGGGCAAGCGGTGCGCGCCGGGCAACCACCTTGTAGCGATAATGCCGCGCGCGGGCATCAAACCGGGCATGGAAATCATCGGCCACGCGCACCGCGTCGATAATCGCCACCCGCTCGGGGCGTAGGAAATGGTTCAGCGCCCCGCGCAGCTTATGCGGCTCCCATTCCCGCTCCAGATCACAATGGGCCACCTGTCCGGTTGCATGGACCCCCGCATCGGTACGCCCCGCCGCGATGATGTTCGGCGCATCCGGTTCCAGCGCGCGGATCGCCTCCTCGACGGCCTGCTGCACCCCGCGCCCGTTATCCTGCCGCTGCCACCCGACAAAGGCGGCCCCGTGATATTCGATGATGAGCTTGTAGCGTGGCATGGGAGATGGTTAGCTTGCTAGGTGTGATGATACAATGATATCATTTCCAATGAATACTGCATCGCCAACGCTGAGACAAAGCAAGAGATAAAATTGCCTGTTGATAAAGAAAACTTTGGAAAGTGCTTTAAAAAATTTCCTGCATGGATGTGCCCTCGTTGCATAGTAGGGAGCTTTCAAAGCACCGAAAATCAGATTATTATTGAGACACCTAATTCAGTTGAAAGTCGTGATCATGAGGAATGGGAACCTGATTGGATTGAAGATGATTTTTCATCTATTTTAAAATGCAGCAATGATAAATGCAAAGAAACGACTGTTGTTTCTGGCTACACTCGAAGAGATTTTCATCAAGTTGATTGGGATAAATATGAAAGCAATATGTATTTTTATCCTAAATGCTTTACAACGGCACCACTGATATTTCGCCCACCGCCAGATACCCCAGATGCGGTTAGAGCTGAACTCATAGATGCATTTTCATTATTTTGGTTAGACAGCAAAGCTTCAGCAAACAAAATCCGAAATGTTGTAGAATCAATACTTACCGATAAAAATGTAAAGAGATTCTATGTTAAAAACAAAAAACGTAAACGGCTTGATACACATGCAAGAATTTTAGAATATGAAAATTCCGACCCTGAAAATGCGAAGCTGTTAATGGGATTGAAATGGGTAGGAAATGCGAATAGCCACGTCACAACCGAAGAGGTAAGTAAGGATGAGTTATTAGATGTTTTTGAGCTTTGTGAACATGTAGTAATGTCAATATACACTAAAAAATCGAAAGATATGGCAAAGCGTGCTGAGATATATACTTCGAGAAAAGGAAAGCCTATACCAACTAGGAAAAAGAAGCGCTAATCATTAAGTCGGCTGCTAAAGTGTATTATGGAGTGATAAAGTGAAAGGCTATTTTCTCACCCGCCGTGCATGGCTCGCCGCCGCCAGCGCCGCCCTCGTGACCAGCCCTGCCGCCGCCAAGGCGAAATTTCGGCCCGTGCGCCCGCAATACATCGCCGCGCTTGCCGATGAGACTGCAAGCGAAGGCACCGGAGCCGAGACATGGGGCTATTGGCGGCGCGACCCCGGCCCCATCGGCGTGCATCTGAGCCAGTTCGACAAGCTGAGGGCACTGGGCGGCGGCCCGACCGGCTGGCCCTTCAACCGCGACGATTGGTGGCTCGACGAAAACGGCCTCATTATGAAGGCACCCGACTTCCCGATGCCCGCAGGTGCGTATCTCGTCACCAATGGCGAGACGAATGTCTCGGTCCTGACCGTCGAAGCCGCAGATGCGACCGGCGCGCAAGGCTGGTCGCTATCGGATGGCATGACCGCCGCAGACGTGACCCACGGCCCCTGCCGCTCCGCCCGCTATACGCCCATGGGCGCAAGCGGCACCTGCTCGCCTGCCGATGCCGATATCTCCCTCTTCCCTCTGCCACTGGGCGATTCTCCGCCCTTGGTGGAGGGCTGCGACCGCAAAGAATACGCCGTCTTCATCGTCATCGGGTTGCCAATAGGATCGTAAACATGTCCATGATTAAAAATCGCTTGCAATGTGCAAACAACAGGCGTACAAATTCAGTATGAGTATAGCAGAACAAAAATCCGAACGTATTGCGGCCCGCGTCACACCTGATCAGAAAGCGTTGCTGATAGCAGCGGCGAACATGAGAGGGCGTAGCCTAACAGAATTTATCATTGAAACCGCTCAACAGGAAGCAAGAGACATAATGAACGAGGAACGCCTCATACGACTGTCTGTGGAGAACCAACAACGTTTAGTTGAGGCCCTATTGAACCCACCAAAGCCAAATGCAGTACTTATATCCGCTGCTCGCGCTTATGACGAGAAAGGAGTGATCAGCCGATAAACTATCACACGGATCCGTAGAAATTTTCAGGCTCCGTGAAAATTATGCGCTCGTTAAGCGCAAAAGTCTTCGACACAAAATTTATACAAAAAGGAAAATCTATGGCTCCATTCTCATCGGATGGCGGCACCCCCGTTATCGAAAAGTTTGACCCGAAATATCATGATCGATCAACATTTAAATGTTCAAACGAAACATTGAACGAGTATTTGAAAACACAGGCTAATCAAGACCGAAAACGCAAACTTGCGCTTCCTTACGTTCTTACATTTGGAGATAATCCCGCAATACGTGGTTTCTACACCCTTTCTGCTAGCAGCGTCGTCCTTAGCGACCTGCCGCCTAAACTGGTTGAAAAAATACCTTACGAAGCCGTTCCAGCGGCCTTGATAGGTCGCTTCGCAATCGACGCCAGCATCACGGGGCAGGGATGGGGTGAAAACCTATTTGTGAACGCTTTGCGTCGTGTAGCAGCATCTGGTGATCTTGCTGTGCACTTGATTATCGTCGATCCTAAAGATGAAAAAGCTGGCGCGTTCTACGCAAAGCGTGGCTTCCTTCCTTTGATAGGCGATCAACCACAGCGCCTTTTCATTCCGGTTAAAACCGTAGTGAACCTATGATTTAGCCCCTGAATGCCCTCTTTTTGCGTGCTATATCTTCCCCATAACGGGGAGCCGCCATGACCTTCATCGCCGATTTTGCTGACGACGCGCTGCGCTTGTTCGAGGATACGACCCGCCGTGCCGGGTCCGTTTTCGAGCCGTCCTTGCGCATCGGTGTCACCGGGCTGAACCGGGCGGGGAAGACGGTTTTCATCACCTCGCTGATCGCCAATATGCTCGCGCGGGGGCGGATGACGCGGCTATCCGCCGAAAGCACGGGGCGGATCGAGGCGGCCATGCTGCGCCCCCAGCCGAGCGACGATATCCCCCGCTTTGAATATGAAGACCACCTCGCCGCCATGACCGGGCCAGACCCCGTCTGGCCCTCCAGCACCCGCCGTATCAGCGAATTGCGCCTGTCGATCCGCTATCAGCGCAGCGGCCTGCTGGCCAGCGTGTTGGGCCGCGACGGCACGCTGCATCTGGATGTTGTGGATTACCCCGGCGAATGGCTACTCGACCTGCCGCTGCTGAATAAATCATGGGCCGAATGGTCGCGCGAGAGCATCGGTGCCGCCCGTCGCCCTGAACGCATCGAGCACGCGGGCGCGTTCCTCGCATGGGCCGAGAAGGTGGATGGCACCGCGCCCATGGACGAAGCGATTGCCCGCAAAGGGGCGGCCCTCTTCGCCACCTATCTGATGGATGCGCGCAAAGCGGGCCTGAGCGCGATATCGCCGGGGCGGTTTCTGATGCCCGGCGACTTGGCCGGTACACCCGCCCTCACCTTCGCCCCCCTGCCGGAGCCAGACGGACCATCGGGCAGCCTCGCCCGGTTGATGCGCGAGCGGTACGACGCCTATCGCAGGGTGGTGGTCAAACCGTTCTTCCAGAACCATTTTTCCAAGGTGGACCGCCAGATCGTGCTGGTCGATGCGCTTTCGGCCATCGATGCGGGGCCGCAGGCCGTCGCCGATCTACGCAAAGCGATGAGCGATATTCTCGATTGTTTCCGCCATGGCGAAAAAAGCTGGCTGTCGCCGATCTTCGGGCGGCGGGTCGAGCGGTTGCTGTTCGCCGCGACCAAGGCCGATCACGTCCATCACAGCCAGCACAATGCGCTACAGGCCATCACCACCGCGCTGGTGCGCGAGAGCATCGACCGCGCCGCCTATAAGGGTGCGCGGGTGGAGGCGCTGGCGCTGGCGTCCTTACGCGCGACCGTGGAGCAGACCGTCGAACAGGGGGGCGAGACGCTGAATTGCGTGCGGGGGCGATCGATCGAGACGGGCGAGGAAGTGGTGGTCTTCCCCGGTGCCCTGCCCGACGATCCCGCCGCCATTGTCGAGGCCAGCCGCCACGGGCAGGGGAACGAGGGGTGGCTGTCCGAGGATTACGGCTTCATGAAATTCGCGCCCCCCATCAGCGCAGGCCGCCCCGGCTACGGCCCGCCCCACCTGCGCCTAGACATGGCGGCGGAGTTTTTGTTTGGGGATAAGCTGTCGTAGAGATTGACTATTTGTACTTTTTAAGGTACATATCGTAATGGATCAGCGAAAGAAGTTTCCTGCGCGTTTCTTCGAGAATGACAACGGCACCGTCCCTGTTCGCGAATGACTTCTCGCCCTCACCGAGGAGGATCGCAAATCCATAGGGTATGACATCCGCACGGCGGAATTCGGCTGGCCCATCGGAATGCCGCTATGCCGACCCGTTACCGGACGAAAGGGGCTGTGGGAAGTGCGCACATCGCTGACGAATGGACGGATCACGCGGGTCTTTTTCTGTGCATACGAGGGCGAGATGATCTTGCTTCACGGGTTTATCAAGAAAACCCAGAAAGCGCCGGTCCACGAACTCGATATTGCCGAAAGGCGCATGAAAGGGCTGAAACGATGAGTGTTGAAAAGGGCCGCCCCGGTCAGTCTTTCGATGACTTCCTCGATGAACAGGGGACACGCGAGGAAACGACCGAACGTGCCGTGAAAAGAGTAATCGCCTTCCAGCTTGCCGAAGCGATGAGGGAACAGCGCGTCTCGAAAGTCGAAATGGCGGATCGGCTCCAGACCAGTCGCTCGCAATTGGACCGGCTGCTCGATCCTGACAATGACGCCGTAACGCTCGCCGTTCTCATGCGTGCCGCCCGCGCCATCGGGCGCGATATCAAACTCGAACTCGTCTGAGCTTGGTAGGCAGCAATCGCTCCTTAACCATCCTCCGCTAGGGTCGCCCCGTCAGAAACGGAGGCTACCATGCGCCTGATCTCTCTTCTCGCCCTTGCCGCCCTTGCCGGATGCTCGCAGCCGCCCGCTGTGGTGGACCTAAAGCAGCCCTCTGCCCGCGCGACCAGCGTGAGCGCGCCGCCCAGCGCCGCGAATGACCAATGCGCCAAGGCAGATTGGCAATCTACCGGATATCGCCACGGTGCATCCGGCTATCCGCTGACCGCCTTGAACCAACTTACCGAGGCTTGCGCCGAGTCGGGGGTAAAGATCGACCGGCTCGCCTATTCAACGGGCCGTCTCAAGGGGTTGGGCCGCTTCTGCACCGCCGAGAATGGGTTCCGCCGCGCGCAGGCGGGCCATCCGGTCGCTAATCCCTGTCCGCCCTCGCTGGCCGAAGCCTATGAGCAGGGCCATGCGGCGGGATCACTGCGCAAGTAGCCCCACGTATTCGTCGCGCAGAGCGTTTTTCTGGACCTTGCCCATCGTGTTGCGAGGCAAGGCGTCGAGGATCACCACCGCCTTGGGCTGCTTGAATTTGGCCAGCTCACCCGCAAGCGCGGCGCGCACCGCATCGGGGTCCACCGTTTTGCCAGTGCGCGGCACGACCGCCGCGACAACGCCCTCGCCAAAGTCAGGGTGGGGGACGCCGAAAACTGCCGACTCATTCACCCCCGGCAGATCGTCGATCAGCCCTTCGATCTCTTTGGGATAGATATTGTAGCCGCCCGAAATGATCAGGTCTTTCGAGCGCCCGACGATGGTGACGTAGCCGTCCTCCGAGATGGTGCCCAGATCGCCGGTGATGAAAAAGCCGTCTTCGCGAAACTCTTCCGCCGTTTTCTCCGGCAAGCGCCAATAGCCCTTGAAGACATTCGGCCCGCGCACTTCGATGCCGCCGATCTCACCCGCCGCCAACGGCGTACCGTCCTCGCCTACGACCCGCACCTCGATTTCGGGTAGCGGATGACCCACCGTGCCGGGCCGCCGCTCGCCGTCATAGGGGTTCGAGGTGTTCATCGCCGTCTCGGTCATGCCATAGCGTTCGAGGATCGCATGGCCCGTGCGCGCGGTCCATTCGCGGTGCGTCTCGGCCAGCAGCGGGGCCGAGCCGCTAACAAACAGGCGCATCCCCGCCGCCACCTCGCGCATCAGGCCGTCATGGGCCAGCAAGCGCGTGTAGAAGGTCGGCACGCCCATCATCGCCGTGGCGGTCGGCATCAGACGCAGGATCGTATCGGGGTCGAATTTCGGTAGGAAGATCATGGCGTTACCCGCATTCAGCGACACATTCATCGCCACAAACAGGCCATGGGCATGAAAAATCGGCAGGGCGTGGATCAACACATCATCGCTGGTAAATCGCCAGTAATCGCGCAGCGTCTCGGCATTGCTGGCCAGATTCGCATGGGTCAGCATCGCCCCCTTCGAGCGCCCCGTCGTGCCGGAGGTATAGAGGATGCAGGCCAGATCATCCGCCTCGCGCGGCACCACGGCAAAGCCCTCCCCCGCGCGACCCACCGCCTCGGCCAACGTGCCAGCGCCATCGGCGGCCACCGTCAGAACCGCGCCCTTGGCCAGCCCACGCACGACCGCCTCACCCGCCGGATCACAGACGACCAACGTAGGCTCCGCATCGCTTATGAAATGTTCCAACTCGCGGGCGGTATAGCCCGTATTTAGCGGCACAAACACCGCCCCCGCCAGCACCGCGCCCAGATAGACGGCCATGACCTCAACGGATTTTTCCGCCTGCACCATCACCCGATCACCGGGGGCGACACCCTGCGCCACCAGCGCATTCGCGTATCGCTCGGCCAGTGCAAAGACCGCCCCGAAAGGGAGCCGCAGCCCCCGGTCATGCAGATCAACGCAGAGCGCATCCTCGCGCCCAACAGACCCCGCGCGCAGGGTATGGGCAAGGTGGTTAGTGCTGTAATCTGATACTGTGTTCATGCCGGTTTGATAGACCGGGCCATTAGGCGACGACAAGCGGAATTGGCCTATCTACTGATGCTGTAGCCTTCCATCCCTGATCCGGCGACTTCCTTTGGGTCATGGTCCGGGCCACGTTTCGCGGCGTAGTGAATCTGCGGCGCTGGCACAGCACGCTTATGTGCCCAACGGGCGGCGAGGCCGATGGCGATCAGGACGGTAATGGCGATGATGATTTCCATGTCCGTACCCTATCTCATCATGCCCGAATACGCGCCGGTGGCCACAACGCAGCATCACGCTGCGGCAGTATCGTGCAGGGGTGCCTCATGGGGCCGATGACCCGTATGGAACCCGCCCTTGCTGTATCGTTGCAAAGATACGCGGCATCCTGAACGGGGCAGGATAACCCGGTCTGGCGCATCGGCCCGTGCTTCCCGCGTGCAGAAGGTCTGGTAGGCGAGATAGCGCAGCAGCTTTCCACCATCGTCAAAACAGGGGGAGAGGTAGAGCGAGTTAAGCATCTCCTCACCCTGTTTCGTATAGTTCAGTATTTCGAGGCTAACCTGACGCCGCTCCGCAATCGCATCACGAATTTCTTCGATATCTCGCCTGTCTGTATTGCGACCTTGAAGAAATCGGCAGTTCTGTCCGATAACTTCTTCACGGCAATGGCCCGTTACGCGGTAGAATTGTTTAGTTGCAAAGATGATAGGCGACGACTTTTGCTCCATATCACAGATAACGGCGCAGGAGGAATAGGTATCACTAGCAAGCGTATTCAATTCCACCGCCAAGGAGCAACCATCGAAGGAATAAAGGTCGGATATCATGGTGCATTCCAGTCATCTGATGGTTTTTACAGATGATGAATCTGGGCAGTTTCGGTTAATATTACGTTATCCGTAGGCGGATCATTTTATCCTTATTGGGCGTATAAGTGCCACCTCAATGCAGCACGCGATCAACGAGGTCGCAACGCTTCTGAAAGTCCCATCCGCGCATCCGGCGCTTTTGATATTCCTGTCGCAGAATATCGGAGCACATATACGTGTAGCTGCGGTCACTGACCCTCGCGATCCAGTAATGCCGTCCCGCCACGTCCTGTCGGTAAATGGCCACTCGACGGCTTGGGCTGTTCGGCAATGAGCTCAGCTTCGGATTGTATGGCCTGACAAAATCCGTTCGCTCGACATCGATACAGGCAATAGGCGGCGGCGGTACGACGAGGGTGTAATGCTCACCATGGTCCGTTTTCCCCCCGATGGGCACGTCGCTGAATGTCCTGAACGGCACGAAACGATGTACGCCGGGTTCAAGTTCCTCGATCAATGACCGTAATACGGGGCCAACGTAGAAAGGACCGATGAGACTGCTAACACTGTCGGGGAGGAAGCCGCATTTTGGTGCTGTTCTCAACCTCAGTTCATTGCCCGGCGCATCAAGGACTGTGAAGCCATCCAACTCTTTAGGTATCAGACGAAACATCATTTGGGCAACAAAGGCGTAGGCACTGTGAGGTTTTTTTTCGCTGTCGATATCTTCGTAACCGGGAAGAATAGCATCCACGAGCACAGGACTGCCGTCATTCACATTGCCGACGATGCTGTGAACGTATTTCGCGGGTTTCATGGGCGTGTCGTATCCGCTTGCACCATCGCCTGATACAGGCCGCGCAGGCGCATCGAGAGGGGGCCGGGGAAGGCCGCGCCCATCTTGCGCCCGTCGATCTCGGCCACGGGGGTGACGCCGCCGAAGCTGCCGGTCATGAAGGCTTCGTCCGCGCCATAGGTATCGACCAGCGAGTAGTTGCGCTCGTGGACGGGGATGCCGTTCTCGCGGCAAAGCCGCACGATATTGCCCCGCGTGACGCCGTTCATGCAGTAATCGCCGGTGGAGGTCCAAACCTCGCCCTTGCGGACGATGAAGAAATTGCAGGAATTGGTGGTGTTCACGAAGCCATGGAGGTCGAGCATCAGCCCTTCATCGGCCCCCGCTTTCTCGGCCTGTACCGCCGCCAGCACGCAGTTGAGCTTTGAATGGGAGTTCAGCTTGGCGTCCTGCGCCATGGGCATCCCGCGTATCTGCGGCACCGTGGCGAGGCGCACGCCCCGGTCGGCCAATGCGGCGACCGGCTTGGAATGCTCCATGATGATAACCATCGTCGGGCCGAAGCGCGAGAGGTTCGGGTGCTGGAACGGCTTGGCCTTCCGCCCTCGCGTGACCATCAGGCGGGCATGGGCATTCTCGGTCATGCCATTGGCGCGGCGGGTCATCTCCAGCGCGTCGATGACGCCCGCCCGGTCCATGCCGATATCGAGGTCGATGGATTTTGCCGCCTCGAACAACCGATCAAGATGCGCGTCGAGAAACGCCCAGCGTTCATTATAGAGCCGCAACCCCTCCCACACGCCATCGCCCAGCATGAAGCCGCTATCGAACACCGATACCTTGGCGGCATCCCGATGCGCCAATTCCCCATCGACATAGATCTGCACATCCGCGTTGCGGGCATCTTCATCAGCGGCGTGGGTGATGCCTTGTTCAGCCATTAATAGTTGCTCTCACCCTCATAGATCGCCTGTTCGTCTACGGGTGCGATGCGCAGGATGTTGGTGGTGCCGGGGCGGCCAAAGGGGACGCCTGCGGTGACGGCGATGCGGTCGCCTTCTTCGGCGATGCCCATCGATTTCGCCGCCCGCGCAGCGGAGACAACCGCCAGTTTGAAGCGCGTCACCTCATCCGAGATAATGCAATGCAAACCCCAATACATCGTCAGCGCCCGCGCCGTGCCCATGATCGGGGTTAGGGCGATGATGGGGGCATTAGGCCGCTCGCGCGCAGCCAACCGCGCCGTCGTGCCCGAATGGGTAAAGCAGCATATCGCGCTCACATCCACCGCCTCGGCCACCTCGCGCGCGGCGGCGGTAATCGCGGTCGCCACGCTTGCCTTGGCCGTGGTGCGCGAGGCATCGATGCTTTGGCGGTATTGTGGATCGGCCTCGACCTTATGCGCCACATCCACCATCGTCGCGACCGCCTCGATCGGGAATTGCCCCGCTGCGCTTTCCGCCGAGAGCATCACGGCATCCGCGCCCTCATAGATCGCGCCCGCCACATCCGAGATTTCGGCACGGGTCGGAACGGGGCTAGAGATCATGCTCTCCAACATCTGCGTCGCCACCACCACGGGCTTGCCAACATCGCGACAATCGCGGATCAGCGATTTCTGGATTTTCGGCAGATCGGCGAGATCCATCTCAACACCCAGATCACCGCGCGCGACCATGATCCCATCGCTTGCCGCAAGGATGGACGGGAAATCGCGGACGGCGGCGGGTTTCTCCACCTTGGTCATTACCAGCGCCCGACCTTTGATCAGGCCTTTCGCTTCCTCGATATCGGCGGCGCGCTGCACGAAGGACAGCGCGATCCAATCCGCGCCCAGGTCACAGGCAAATTCAAGGTCGGAACGGTCCTTCTCAGACAGCGCCGCAACAGGCAGCACCACATCGGGCAGGTTCACGCCCTTACGATCTGAAATCGGCCCCCCGACCAACACTTCCGTATCAACGGCATCGCCATGGGCGGCGGTGACTTTCATGCGGATTTTGCCATCATTGACGAGGATGGTGGAGCCGGTCGTCAAAGCGCCGAGGATTTCAGGATGGGGCAAGCGCACGCGAGTCGCATCCCCCGGCGTCTCATCGAGGTCAAAGCGGAATGCCTGCCCAACCTCCAACTCATGCGGCGCATCGGCGAAAACCCCACAGCGGATTTTTGGTCCCTGCAAATCGGCCAACACGCCGATGGGGCGGCCCAGCTCATGCTCGATCTCGCGAATCAACTCATAGCGGTCGCGTTGATCCTCCTGCGTGCCGTGGCTCATATTGAGGCGAAACACATCCACCCCCGTCTCGAACAACGTACGGATCGTCTTACGATCAGAGGAAGACGGGCCAAGCGTGGCAACGATCTTGACGTTTCTTGACTGGTTCATGGAAAGGGCCACCTGCTCGCTAAAGGTTTGTCATTGGCTGCATAATGCACTTACCAAGAGACAAGCAAAATATCACGGGGGGTGTACGCGAATTTTTCGTGTCATGGGAGGCCGTCCGACCAATCAGGGAGAACCATCACCATGAAAATCGTCTTTCTCGACCGGGATACCATCGGGCCGACCGTTACCATTACGCGGCCTCGCTTTGCCCATGAATGGGTCGAGTATGGCAAGACTGCGCCGGAGGAGGTGGCGGGGCGGATCGGGGATGCGGATATCGTGCTGACGAACAAGGCACCGATCCGGGCCGAGCAGATTGCCGCCGCGCCGAAGCTGAAGATGATCTCTATCGCCGCCACCGGCTATGACGTGATCGACGTTCCGGCTTGCAAGGCGCGGGGAATCACTGTGTCGAACGTGCGCGGCTATGCGACCAATACCGTGCCGGAACATGCCTTTGCGCTGATTCTCGCGCTGCGGCGGTCGATCGTCGGCTATCGGCAGGACGTGATCAATGGCGAGTGGGAGAAATCCGGGCAGTTCTGCTTTTTCACCCATCCGATCAAGGATCTGGCCGGGTCGCGCCTTGGCATCATGGGCGAGGGGGCGCTGGGGCAGTCGGTGGCGCAGATCGCGCGGGCCTTTGGCATGGAGCCGGTCTTCGCGGCGCATAAGGGGGCCACGGGTCTGGGGCCGCTCTATACGCCGTGGGACGAGGTGATCGAGACCGCCGATATCCTCACACTGCACGCGCCGCTAATGCCCGCGACGAAGAACATGATCTCGACGCCGGAATTCGAGGCGATGAAGCGCAAACCGCTTCTCATCAACACCTCGCGCGGCGGTCTGGTGGATGAGGCCGCACTGGTCGATGCGCTGGACCGGGGCTTGATTGCGGGGGCGGGTTTCGATGTGCTGACGAAGGAGCCGCCCGCACCCGATAACCCGCTGCTAAAAGTGCTGGATCGCCCCAACGTCATCGTTACCCCCCATGTGGCATGGGCAAGCGAGGAGGCGATGCAGACATTATGGAATCAGGTGATCCACCACGTCGAAAACTTCGAGCAGGGCCAACCATCCAACGTGATCGGGTAAAGCCTACTTTACCGCGCGGGCGAAGAGGTTGACGCCCGTAGCATCGCTCTCAACAGTCACGGATGCGGCATTGAACCCGGCAGCAATCATCAACCCGGCCATTTCCTCCTCGGTACGGTGAATTAACAGCCATTCCCCGACCAGTTCCATATAAGGCCGCGACGGGTTATTCTTCGAGAAATTGCCGACGACCACCTCGCCGCCCTCGGTCATCACGTCCCGCACCTTGCGCAATAGATGTACGGCCATCTTCTCGTTGAGATAGTCAAACAGGCCAGCGGACCAGACGATATCGTAGGTTTCCTCCAACCGCATACGGAAGACGTTCTTGTGCAAAAAGGTATAATCTATATTTGGATTCGTCAGGTTTTTCCGCGCCTTGGCGATAGCATCCGCATCCGCATCGATTAGAGTTAGTCGATTCAATGATCCACCCTGATTGGTGCGCGAAAGGTCACAGGCCGAGCCGCAACCGAGTGATAGCATAGACCCATACGCTTTTTTTGCCAGAATGTTATGGATATAATCTGCCCTATTACGCACAGCATTTGGGGCCGCCCCAGCATGAAAGAACTCATCCCATCGAGAAAAACGTTCGTCGCACGAAATAACACGATCATAAATGCGCTCAATCATCTCGAAATCACCCGCATAGCCGCGCGGCTTTGAATAGGCGAATCCCTGCATCGTGGCGGTCGTGCGAAAAACCTCGCGATGAGTTTGAAGAAAGAGTTCGAGCGCCCTTATCGGCTTAACCATCTCCGAAAATCCATTAACCTCTCGGTAGCAGGCGGAATGGAGACGAGAGAATGTATCCGCAATCGACGCATAATCGTCGATCAGCGGTCCTCCTGCCTTAACAGTATCCTCAAGAAACTTAACATTTTCTTCCAAGGCATGTGTCATTTAACAACACTTTTCCCAATTTTGAAGTAACATTTCCTATAGTCGCCCTAAAATTTGATAGTTGCAACCGCAAATAAGAGTTTACCTTAAAATTTCAACTTTAATACAATTTAAAAATATCCGAATAAACCCCAAGTTGCATCTATTTCTTTTGCTCATCTTATTTTCTCAATTCAGTCGGAAATTCTAAAGACATTTTTCCTACAGTGGACGGATCACTTGGAAGTGGATGATGATCGCAGAAATTTTCCAGCGTGAGCATTTCGATGATGCTTTAGCCATCGAGGCGTTCCGCACAGACAGTAATGCTAGGAAGTTTGCCGCCCGCCGCTTTTTCATGCTGGCGGGAGTGCTGCTTTACGCCATTTACGCCTATCTAGACTATCTCGTGGCTGGCCCCTTCGCGCAGCAATTCATCATGGTTCGCCTGCTGGTCGTCGTCCCGCTCATGCTAGCCATAGCAACCTCATTTTCTGCTGGATGGTTCCAAGGACGCGAGAATTATGCCTTCCTCGCCTATATGACCGTGATGCTTGCATCGGTCCTATATATGTGCCTGCTGATTGGTGAGCCAGTTGCAGACTTCTATCCATTCGGCATGGTCGTAATCGTCTTTTCCATGTCGATGTTGTTGCTGCCAACCTTGCGCTTAACCATTACGATGTCATTCACGGTAATTGTCGCACAGGGAATCGTTATCGCCTTTTCGCAAATGGGGCGCGAGGCAGCCTATACCAGTGTCTATTTCGTATGTATGTGTTGCATCGTGCTGATCGTCGGAATGTATTTTCTCGAAAACACCGAGCGCAAGCAATATATCTATAAACTGGAACTCGAAAAAACGGTCGAGACTCTGCGCGAATCGGAGCAGAGGGCGATAAATCTTTACCATGAAGCCAAGCAGGCCGAGCGCGCCAAGAGCGAGTTTCTTGCGGTGGTCAGCCATGAGCTGCGCACGCCGATGAATGCCATTATCGGATTTTCCGAGATCATATCGACCGAGATGATGGGCGAGGTTCAACCGCCACAATACCGGGAATACGCGACCCATATCAACAAAAGCGGCACTCAACTTCTCAACATTATCAATGACATCCTCGATATTTCGCGCGCCGAGATGGACAAGATCACCTTCGAGGCAAAGGAATTTGACCTTGAAGCGACGCTCGATTCCGCCATTACCTCATGCAGCGCAAATGCCAAGGAATCCGAGATATTCGTCCAGCGGATTGGTGGCCAATCGGGCGAGTTCATCTTATGCGGCGATGAGGCGCGTATCCTTCAGGCGCTGATCAACATCATCGGCAATGCCATCAAGTTCTCACCGCAAGGCGGGACCGTGACGGTGGAACAGAGCTTTACGCCACGGGGTGAATTGTCACTGGCAATCAAGGATGAAGGCATCGGCATATCCCCCGAAGATATCGAACATATCAAACAACCCTTTCAACAGGCCGAGAGCGCTTTCGTGCGCAATAATGGGGGGCTGGGGCTGGGGCTGGCGATCTGTGGCATCGTGGCCGATGCCCATGACGGCGAATTACAGGTCGAGAGCGAATTGGGCGAAGGGACGACCGTGTCCCTGATCCTACCGCCCGATTGCGTGGTGATGCAGGGGAAGGCGGCTTAGGGTTTGAGTCGCCGGTGAGATAGACCGCTGCGCCCTGATATCATAAAGAAGCACAAGCGATCGACCGAGAGTGGAAGTGGATCGCGTAGCAAACGCGCCCGCCCGTTGGGCGGTCAGTCACATGTCGCCGCTACGCGGCTCCTGTAGAAGATATTATTTGCAATTTCCTGCTTTCTTCTTCGCTTGACATTCGTTGCATAGTTCGCCGCTTTTAGGCTTTGTCGCATTGACCTTAAATTCTTTTGTAGGCCAATTGCTGCAATTGGTACAAAAATGCCAAGTACCCCTACCTTTACGCTATCGCCAAGCCATCAATCGATTTCCATTATAAGCTTCACTCAAAAATACACTTTTTGCATGTATCGGTCAAACCATCATCTCCTTCGTCCGCGACAGCGTCACGTCCGGGTAATCGCGTTCCACACGCTGCACGTCCCACGGGATGCGGATAAGAAAAACGGGGTCGCCGTCGTGGTCTAGGGCGCATTGGCCCTTTTCCTTGGCGATGAAGGCATCGACGGCAGTGCGGCTGCCGTGAATCCAGCGGGCTTCCCTGTATTGAGTCTGCTCGAAGCGGACGGGGAGGCCGTATTCGGTTTCGATCCGGCTGCTCAACACATCGAATTGCAGCGCGCCGACGACGCCGACGATCCATGCGCCGCCGATCTCTGGCTTGAACAACTTGGCTGCGCCCTCTTCCGCGAATTGGTTCAGCGCCTTGTCGAGATGCTTGGCCTTCATCGGGTCGCCCGCACGACAGTTTTGCAGCAGTTCGGGCGCAAAGCTGGGAATGCCAGAGAAACGCAGGCTCTCGCCTTCGGTCAGGCTGTCGCCAATGCGAAGCTGGCCATGGTTGGGGATGCCGATGATATCACCCGCCCAAGCGTTTTCGGCCAATTCGCGGTCGCTGGCGAGAAACAGGACGGGATTCGTAATCGCCATAGGCTTACCGGAGCGGACATGGTGCATCTTCATCCCGCGCTTGAACTCGCCGGAGCATAGCCGCAGGAAGGCGACGCGGTCGCGGTGCTTGGGGTCCATATTGGCTTGCACCTTGAAGACAAAGCCGGTGACGGGTTTCTCGCCCGGTTCAACCATGCGAGTAGTATCACCCTTCAGCGCCTCACGCACCTGGGGTTTGGGGGCAAATTCGGCCAGACCAGCCAGCAATTCGGCAACACCAAAACTGTTGATCGCGGAGCCAAACCAAATCGGCGTCATATGCCCTTCCTCGAAGGATTGGCGGTCGAAGGCGGGCATCAACTCGCGCGCTATCTCGACATTTTCGCGCAGGTCAGCGAGCTGGTTTTCGGGAACGTGGCTGGCGAGGGCGGGGTCGTCGAGACCCTTCATCTCCAGCGTTTCGGCCTTACGGTTGCGGTCGGCGCGGTCCATCAGGCCGAGGCGGTCATGCAACAGATCATAGGTGCCCAAGAAATCGCGCCCCATGCCGATGGGCCAGGAGGCCGGGGTAACATCAAGGGCGAGCTTTTCTTGGATTTCATCCACAATCTCAAAGGTATCGCGCGCCTCCCGGTCCATCTTGTTCACGAAGGTAAGGATGGGGAGGTTGCGCATTCGGCAAACCTCGAACAGCTTCAGCGTCTGCGGTTCAATGCCCTTGGCCGCGTCGATGACCATCACCGCCGCATCCACCGCCGTGAGCGTGCGGTAGGTATCTTCCGAAAAATCCTCGTGACCCGGCGTATCGAGCAGGTTGAACCAACAATCCCCCCACTCGAAGGTCATGGCGGAAGCGGAGACGGAGATACCGCGCTGCTGCTCCATCTTCAAAAAGTCCGACGTTGCACGGCGTTGCTCGCCCCGTGCGCGCACGGCCCCGGCAGTCTGGATCGCGCCGCCATAAACCAACAGTTTCTCGGTCAGCGTAGTCTTGCCCGCATCCGGGTGTGAGATAATCGCGAAGGTGCGCCGCCGCGCGACTTCGGGGGGAAGCGGGGTGCCGCTATTATGTCCGATGGTGCTCATGGGCGGGGTTTAGACGTTTGGGCGGAGAATCGAAAGCGAGTAATCAGCGTTTGATGTTGATCCACTTCTCTTCTTCCGGTTCATCGCTGAACGCTTGCCCGACATCATCAGGTGCCGCACCACCAAACGTTACACCGCAAGCCGGGATCGCCGCTTGAATAGATGCTGGAATGGCCCCGTAGAATACTATCCTCATGCCAGAGTTTTTATCGTAGGTTTCGTAAGCAATCGGCGAAGCATCACGCAGGTCGATCACGGCCATCCATGTTACGTGCCAGCCAAGATAATTCCATATCCGCGCGACTTCGCCGCCCTTCATCGCGACCACGCTAACCCTATCCTTTCGCCAGCCCTTTCTCGGGTTTGGCCAATATGGCCAAGTGAACAGAGGCTCCGTCTTCCTATTAAGGCACGTCGCGAAGGATGCCATATCTGTAAAGTCTTGTTTTGATTGAAGCTTCGTTCTGATGATCGAGAAGTTCAGGGCAATGTAGAGGACGATGGCAGCGACCATAAGCCTAGCCAGCCACGACCTAAAACGCTCTCTTTTCATGCCCATAACCTCCCACGAAATAGCCGCGCCGTGAAGAATATAGCGGCGACAAGCGGATAACGGGTCACATAAATCTTGGGCTGCACCAGATCGCTAAGAACGTATCCCTATCGCTTGAATGCGCTACAAAGACGATGAGAATTGTCCAAAAACTCAGTGTTTTGACAAAACTTCTAGTATTCATTTTTATGCCTGATCCGTAGATGCGGCAATCACTGGTGCATACCAAAAGGAATCCGGTATTCAAGCAGTCCTAAAGTCACGATATCCTTTGAAGATAAGAAGAAGTCCAACCCCAAGCAGGCCAAATCCGCTCAGCTTGTCCACATTGATACGGCTTCCAAAACGAGAGTTGACTGCAAACATTGCAAGCATTGCATACCCCATTATGAATGCAGCATCCAATATGACAAAGATCGTTCCGTAGATCAGAGATTGGTAGATAACGCTGGCTTCCGGTGAGATGAATCCTGGAAATAGCGCAGCAAAAAATACGATAGCTTTTGGATTGCTGACGCATGAAAAGAAACCACCAATAAACGCGGATCGATATCCTTTGGTTGGAATAAATTCTGCGTGGTCAGATGATACAGATGTGAACGATGTGTATGCCAAAAAGAGAATGTAGAATCCACCCAGCACTTGCAAAACTGGCAACAATTGACTTGCCGCGCCAAGTAGAGCTTGAATACTGAAAACCGCAACGATGATGTGCACGACGGTACCCAGTGCATCACCCAACATAGAAGCGATTGCGGCTTTGGGTCCGTATTTGACAGCTTGGCTTGATGCCAATGCGACCGCTGGCCCTGGCGAAACTACAATTACTAATGTTGCCGCCAAAAAACCAATAAAAAGAGTGCTTTCCACAACTATATCCTAATTATAGTGATTTTCTATTCGAGATTAAATCTTGAAAAATCTGTAGCTCCCATAATTCCGCCTTTCGACAAATTCGGGCATAAAGCGAACGCTCAAGCCGATACTTTCGCTAAAGCGAATTGCGATTATCCTGCGCTTATTGGGATCAAACCTTGCTGAACGCCAATGTCGCGTTGGTGCCGCCAAAGCCAAAGCTGTTGCTCATCACCGTGTCGATCTTCGCATTGTCGATGCGTTCACGGATGATGGGCATATCGGCGAAATCAGGGTCAATCTCGTTGATATGGGCCGAGGCGGCCAAGAAATCGTCCTGCATCATCAACAGGCAATAAATCGCCTCCTGCACACCGGTCGCGCCAAGGCTATGCCCCGTCAGGGATTTCGTACTACTCAGATGCGGAATGTCATCACCGAAAGTATCGCGCAGCGCCTGAATCTCCCGCGCATCGCCCACGGGGGTAGAGGTGCCGTGGGTGTTGACGTAGCTGACACGCCGCCCGTCGAGCGTCGAGCGCGCCAGATTCATGCAGCGCACCGCGCCCTCGCCCGATGGCTGAACCATGTCGAATCCATCCGAGTTCGCACCATACCCCGTCAGCTCGCCATAGATCGTCGCGCCGCGCGCCTTGGCCCGCTCGTATTCTTCCAGCACCACCGTACCCGCGCCCCCCGCAATGACAAAACCGTCGCGGTCTTTGTCATAGGCTCGGCTGGCCACATTCGGCGTCTCGTTGAAATTGGAGGACAGCGCGCCCATCGCATCGAATAGGCAAGTAAGCGTCCAATCGAGTTCCTCCCCACCGCCCGCAAAGACGATATCCTGCTTGCCAAACTGGATCAGCTCCGCCCCATGCCCAATGCAATGCGCCGAGGTCGAGCAGGCCGAGGAAATCGAATAATTTACACCTTTGATCGCGAAGGGGGTGGCCAATGTGGCCGAGTTGGTGCTCGACATGGCGCGCGGTACAAAGAAAGGCCCAATCCGCTTGGGCGAGCCTTTCTCGCGCACAATATCAGTGGCGGCGACCAGATTCTTGGTCGATGGCCCTCCCGACCCCATCACGAGGCCGGTACGCACATTGCTCACTTCTTCTTCGGATAGGCCCGAATCCTCGATGGCTTGTTGCATGGCGATGTAATTCCACGCCGCCCCGTCACCCATGAAGCGTAGCACGCGCTTCGGTACAAGAGCCGGAATATCCACGTCCGGGGCGCCCGCCGCATGGCTGCGAAAACCGTGTTTTGCCTGATCTTCGGAAAATCCGATCCCAGATGTGCCGTTCTTCAGCGAGGTTTTGACACTAGCCACATCCCCCCCGATGGACGACACGATCCCCATTCCCGTCACAACTACACGGCGCATAACTCACTCCCCGATTCGCAGTTCAGCCCGTTTCCGCCCCGAAGAGGCCCACTCGCATGTCCTTGACGGTATAGGCGGATTTGCCGTCAACTTCCATCGTGCCGTCGGCCACACCCATCTTCAACTTGCGATCGATAACGCGCTTTACATCAACCGTATAACGAACGAGCTTCGCTTCTGGCGTTACCATCTCCGCGAATTTAACCTCGCCCGCGCCAAAGGCACGCCCACGCCCCTGCATCCCCAGCCAGCCGAGATAGAATCCTGTCAACTGCCACAGGGCATCAAGGCCCAAGCACCCCGGCATGACCGGATCGCCAAGGAAGTGGCATTGGAAGAACCACAAATCCGGTTTTACATCGAGTTCAGCGATGACCTGACCTTTACCATGCTCGCCGCCTTCGTCAGAGATATGGGTGATGCGGTCGAACATCAACATGGGCGGTGCGGGAAGCTGGGCATTGCCCTCCCCAAACAATTCGGCTCGGCCACAAGCCAACAGGCCGTCGTAATCAAATGAATTCGCGCGCTCGCTCATGGCTTCCCCGTCCGTATTCCCCATCCGCCACGATCATCGGGTCGGATCGCACTGCCTAGCATCCACTCCCTGATCCGTGCAATCCTCACCGTGAAACAGTCGTCATCAAACCGCTACATTCACGGCGAAGATAAATGTTGTTGAACAAACCGGGAGGAGAAAATGGCTTTCTCGAGCAAAACTTCGATTCGGGGTTTGGCGGTTATTGCTCTAATCGCGTCCCTGCCTGTCGGTCTGGCGCAGGCGCAAAGCTATCAAAATCTCGGCAGCTACGAAGACTGGGCCGCGCAGTTTGGCGTACAGATCAGCCCGGCGGCCCCGGCCTATGCGCCCCCGGTCTATGCTCCCCCGGTCTATGCGCCAGTGCCAACCTACCGCCCGCCACAAACCATCTACATCGAGCCGCCCCGCTACGTACAGCCTCGGCACAGCCCGTCTCTTCCGTATTTCGATGGCGGGAACGGCGATACGATCCTCTATGATCGCACGGGTCGGATCATTGGCACCCGTGATCCTTCGGGCCGGGCGCGCTATTCCTCACCGCCGATTGCCGAGCCGGGGAATAATGATTTCAACTTTCAGCGCGACGGGCGGGGCCGGGATGGCTGGCGCGAAGATCATCGGTATCGCGGCGATATTGTCGGCTTCGATGAAGATGGCAACCTCATCGGTGCCCGTCACAATCAGAATCGCGGCTTTATCTTTGAGCCGGGGAATGACGATTACGATAGCCGCCGTGACGGGCGCGGGCGCGGCCAGAACGATGACGATTCGATCTATATGCGCGATGATGACGGCGCTACTATCGGCATAGACCAACGCCAGAATACAGGCGTCATCCCCGAACCCGGCAATGACGATATCGGCCAGCAAGGCCAGAGACAGCGCCAAGGCAATCGCCCCCGTAGAAATAGGCAGAACAACAATAATCAGCGCGCCATCGAACCCGGCTTCGAGACCGAGGGCTGAAATAATGATGACCGCAACTCGCTTTAATCGCGCGTCACTCTAACCTGCGCTATCTTTTGTGCCAGTTCCGCAATCAACTTGCGGCGAATGGCGCGGGGATAGTCTTCATAACCGTCTGCAATTTCGACGAAAGCGCCGGGTCCGTGGATCACCCGCTCGCGAAAATGCGCGACGATACCCGGCTCAGACCCACGTATCGCCAGCCCGTTGACGGTAATCTCCATCATGTCGAGCCGTGCGCGTACATGCGCCGGTTGTTTGCCCTCATTCGTTGCGCCATCGCCGGAAACATCGATCACCTTGCGAGTGCAGTCCTGCGGCGCATCGAGCAGCAGATCGGCGGCCACGTCCAGCACTTCACCAATCGCCGTGGCATAATTGCGAAAAGCGCGCGGCATCTCCTCGACCTCTGCGCGCAGCGCAGTCACATCTTCGGGCGTGCGGATGGATCGCCACGGGATCGAGACTTCCTGCCGCGAATATCCGCTCCACTGGATCAGCGTGACGAGCGCCTGCGCATTAACCAGCGCCTCCGACACCAGCGGATCGCCCAAGGCGTCGGCAAGGCCATTCATTTGCAGCGCATATTCCTCACGGTTCACACTGCCCGATACATCCATCGCCAGCACCAGCGCCACCGAACAGGCCGATGCGGGGATGGGTAGCAGAGCAAAGACGAAGGCGAGGAAGACGCGCATGGCTCCAACTTTCAGCGGATTACCCGTGTTGGTCAATCGTGATTGCGATGGCCGCATCACACAAGCGAATCGTTGTACCCCCAATCCACACCCTCTTCTCTCATCTATCACCATAAATATGTCACATAATCCATATCTTTCTGAGCGACAGACACACCAAATCGCCCCCGCCCATCGACGAAGCCCTCAAACCCTTATCCAGAAGCCTGCCCCCTCACGGCGGCGCTTTCGCTTCGGCCAGTGCCATCAACGCAAGCTGATGACAATCGGCCAGCAATAGATCAATGGGCCGCTTCCCCCGGTCGCAGAATCCCGGCGGCCTACCCGGACGCATCGCCCGCACCGGCCTCTCCATACGCGCCAGTTTCCGCGCCAACCGCCTCGCCTGCGCCGGAATATTCTCCATCGCGGCCAGCAATGCCTCGATCCGCCGCCGCAGCGCAGCGGCATTGATCGGATCATCCGCCGAGATTGCCGTCCGGCTCGGCGGCGTGACATCATACTCGTCAAACCCCCGGATATTCGGCCCAAATCCCGGCACCTTCTTACCCTTCGGCGGCCCCGCATACCGGCGCGGATCAAACAGCGGAAAAGAGGGCACCTGCCCCCCTTTCCCCTTCGGAATCGCACCCGAAGGCGGCCCCCGCTTCGCGCGGGGTTTCACGACGATATCCTTCGCGGCAATCGCAATCAGCCGCCGCAAAATCGATTCCGCCGGGCGCAGCACCGCAAGAATCGCCAGATACACAAACCGCCGAACCGTCCCCCCATCGCCCAACATCCCAAGAATCCCCGCCACCATCGGCAGCAGATCCTTGCGATTAACGTCGATGCAGCGGCCCCAGTCGTTCATGTAAGCTCCTGATAAACAAATCAGGAACATCAACGCAGATCGAAACAAGAATGTCAACCGTGCGCTACGCCGTTCCACAGCAATCGCTTGAACAAAAAATCTTTGCACAGATACGCTGTAAAGTTCTTCTCCATTGAAGTAATATTACATGGCGTTCAGCTTTTGCGGGAAAAATACGCGAGCCGCCTCTCCTAGAAAATTCAATGTTTCTGCGGCTTTCGATGGACCTTTCCTAATCGACAATCCGATTCTCTACGACAGCACGAGCCACTGGCAGAACACATCGGTTCGATACCGTGTAAAAACCGGCTTGAGTGCCCTGCCCGCCCGTGACAATGAAGGGCATGGTTCACGCATTGTCATCTTCGCAGGATACGACCCTACCGTCCTTCGGCGGGCGCGTTATCGCGCGTGCTCCGCTTGCACCCTATACGTGGTTCCGGGTTGGTGGCCCCGCCGAACTGCTCTATGCGCCCAACGATACGGTGGCACTGGCGCAAGCATTGATTGCATGGGAAGGTCCAATAACACCCATTGGAGTCGGCTCAAACCTATTGGTTAGGGATGGCGGCATTGATGGTCTTGTTGTGCGACTGGGGCGTGGTTTTGCTGATATCACCGTTGAAGGCAACCGCATCCGCGCCGGGGCCGCCGTGCCCGATGCAAAGCTGGCGCAGGCGGCGGCGAATGCGGGCATTGCGGGCCTTGAATTCCTGCGCGGCATCCCCGGTACAGTGGGGGGCGCAGTGCGCATGAATGCCGGATGCCACGGAACAGAGACCTGCGACCGGTTGATCGAGGCGACGGTTGTTTTCCGTGACGGCACGATCGAAACACTCGCGCATACCGAACTCGGTTCCGCCTATCGCCACTGCGACCTGCCCGACGACGCCATCGTCACCGAAGCTGTCTTTGAAGGCACCCTCGACAACTCCGCCGCCATCCAAGCACGCATGGCGGACCTGATGACCGCCCGCGAAACCGCCCAGCCTGTGCGCGAGAAAACCGGTGGTTCCACCTTTCGTAACCCTGATGGTGAGAGCGCATGGAAGCTAATCGACGCTGCTGGATGCCGGGGGCTGCGCGTTGGTGGGGCACAGGTGAGCGAAAAACACTGTAATTTCCTCATCAACCATGGCGACGCTACCGCCGCTGATCTGGAGGCGCTTGGCGAGGCTGTGCGCGACCGGGTGCGCGCAACTTCTGGCCATAACCTGCATTGGGAAATCCGCCGTGTGGGGGAAGCGAAATGACCCGCCGTTTTCCCCATGTCGCCGTCCTCATGGGCGGGCCTTCCGCTGAACGCGAAGTTTCGCTCGTCTCAGGCCATGATTGCGCCATTGGGCTGCGCGAGGCGGGCTATGAGGTCACAGAAATCGACGCAGGCATTGATTTGATCGACCGGCTAACGCAAGCCCGCCCCGATGCCGTGTTCAACGCGCTGCATGGCCGCTGGGGCGAAGATGGCTGCGTACAGGGTATTCTCGAATGGCTGCAAATCCCCTACACCCATTCAGGTGTTCTCGCCTCGTCGCTCGCAATGGACAAGGAGCAAGCAAAGGTCATCTTCGCCGCCGCTGGATTGCCGGTCGCGCAGAGCGTTCTCGCCACGCCAGAAGACATCGCCGCATCCCACGCCATGACTCCCCCCTATGTCGTCAAACCCTATAACGAAGGGTCATCGGTCGGCATTCATCTGGTGATGGAGGGGGCCAATACCCCGCCGCAACTGGCCGGACCAAACGCCCCTTCCCGCCTGATGGTCGAGCGATACGTGCCGGGGCGCGAATTGACCATCGCCGTGCGCAATGGCGAGCCGTTGGCCGTCACCGAGATTTTTGTTGATGGTTGGTATGATTACGACGCGAAATACAAAGCGGGCGGATCGCGCCACGTCATCCCCGCCGATATCACCCCAGCACTAGCGACCCGCTGCATGGAAATCTCTGCCACCGCGCATGAGGCGCTTGGATGCCGGGGAATTTCCCGCGCGGACCTGCGCTATGACCCAGAAAACGACGACCTGATCATTCTGGAGGTCAACACCCAGCCCGGCATGACCCCCACCTCACTGGTGCCCGAACAGGCGGCCCATTGCGGCATGACATTCCCCGAACTGGTGGCATGGATGGTGGAGGACGCCTCATGCCAGCGGTGATGGAAGTAAAAAAACACAGAGCGGATGCAAAACCAGCGAAAAGACCGCGCCGCCGTATCGGCTCGCCCTTCACGAAACGCCGCCTGCTGACATGGTGGTTGCCTGCTGCGCTGATCGGCATTGCGGCTGTGGTCGCCTTTAACTGGCCTCATCTGCGAACCGAGACATTAACCCGCGCCGATGCCCTACGCACCGCCGTCATCGACCATCCTGAATTCGCCGTCACAGAGCTTGAAGTGAGCGGCCATTCCCAACTATCGGTTCACCAAATCGGTGCCATTGTCGGCCTTGAGCCGGGAACGCGCGCCATCTCCTCTCTGCGGTTTGATGCGCGGGCGGCGCGGGCGGCTTTGCTGGATAATCCATGGATTGAGCGCGCCTCCGTCGCCGTGGACCCTTCTGGCGTGATGATGATCGACATCCTCGAACGCATCCCCGTCGCGATGTGGCGGGGTGATGAGGGGTTTTTCCTGATCGATGCGCGCGGCACGCCCATCATTGCGGTTCCGGGGCCAGAGAACCGGCTTGATCTGCCCCTCCTGATCGGTGAGGGCGCAAACGAGGCCGTGGCCGATGCCCGCGCCCTGCTGCGCGCTGCACCCGCCACCGTCCTACCGGAAATCGCCGCATTGGTCCGCCGGGGTGGACGACGCTGGGATGTTATTAGCAGCCGGGGGATCGTCTTGAAACTGCCTGCCGATAACCCGCTTGACGCGCTGCGCAGCTACATGGACCGCCGGATTGGTGAACGTATCGCGCCTTTCGCCGTCGTCGCAATCGATCTGCGCCTTCCTACAGAGCCGCCGGTCATCCGTCTGGAACCCGGCACAACCGAAATGCGCGACGATCTGCTGCGCACCCTACGGACGACCTATCGGTGAGCGGCACCGCCATTCTCAGCGCGCATCAGGCGATCCGCGACCGCATCGGCACTGCCCTTGCCCGCGACCGTATCGCTGTAATCGATATTGGCAGTTCGCGCTTTTCATGCCTGATGGCCGATATCCGCCATGCGATGCTCGACCGTACACTTCTGGACCGCGAAACGGATGTCTATGCAGCCCTGCGCGTCTTCGCCGCCGCCGATGTTCCCGCCGCCGGGGTAGCGGGCGGGGTGATCGAGGATGAGGAAGCCGCCGCCAACGCTCTACGCCGCCTATTGAACGAAGTCCGGCGCATGACGGGCATCACGCCGACGCGGGCGGTCTTTGCTTTTGCAGGCGGCTCACCGCGTACATTGCTGGCGACGGCGGCCAGTGCGATCCCTGTGCGTGTCGTGGATGATATTGCCATCGGTCGGGTCATGGCGTCCTGCCGACAGGAAATCGCCTTGCGTATTCGCCGCCCCATCCATATCGAGCCGCTGGATTTCAGCGTGAATGGCGTCGATGGAATCCATGATCCGCGTGGGCGCGCGGCCCGAACATTGGGCGTGCGTTTTGGAATTGTGACGGTTGAGCGCGATGCGCTGGAGCGGTTGGGCCGGGTTGCTAAATCTGCTGGTTTGGCCGTATCGGGTGTCGCCTGCGCCGCCGCCGCCAGCGGTTTTGCCAGCCTGACCCAAGACGAGTTGGATTTGGGCGCAACGGTTGTAGATATCGGCGCAAACGTCACCGGCATCGCTAATTTCGATGGTAATCGCCTGCGCTCTGTCCATTCGGTATCTATCGGCGGCGCAATGATGACCAGCGACCTTGCCGAAGCGATGGGCGTAAGCTTTGACGAGGCCGAAGCCATGAAAATTGCATCACGTGGGGGCAGTATCTCCGCCGATCCATCGGTCTTAGGTGGAGCTGGGCCAGGCGAGGCGACCATGGTGATGGTCGGTGTCATCCGCCCGCGTGTCGAAGAATTATTCGAGTTGGTGCGCGCTGCCCTTCCCATGGGTCCGGCCCGGCCCGTAGTGCTAACAGGCGGGGGCAGTCGTTTGCCCGGCATGGTCGAGGCAGGCAGTGCCGTGTTGGGCCGCAGGGTCCGCCTTGGCCAACCAATCCGCACACGCGGCGCACCAACCGCAACACTCGGCCCAGAATATGCTGCAACCCATGGCTTGCTTGCCCATGCCATTCGCCTACAATGTGATCCATGGGCTGAAGCGATGCAAGCAGCACAACCCGGCGAGAAAGCATTTGGCAGTTTGCGCCAATGGCTTCGCGACAATTGGTGAATTATTCTCTCAAGTAATTATCATACAGAAACCATAGAACTGTTACATTTCCTTTAATTTACCATGTGACATCTGCCGAAATTTCGTTAGGATTCCGAATCACGACGAGGCAAAAAAAACAAAACAACAAAAACATCAACATACAGGCAGGCGGAACCATGGCTTTGAATCTTGGGGCTATTGACGACAATGACATGAAGCCGAAAATCACGGTTTTCGGCGTGGGTGGTGCTGGCGGTAATGCCGTCAACAACATGATCAACAAAAACCTCGAAGGCGTAGAATTCGTCGTCGCGAACACAGATGCGCAGGCAATCGAACAATCCCGCTCTTCGCGGCGTGTTCAGCTCGGCGGGGGTGTGACGGCAGGTCTTGGCGCGGGTATGAAGCCCAGCGTTGGCCGCGAAGCCGCCGAGGAAACAATCGACGAATTGATCGATCATCTCAACGGCGCAAATATGTGCTTCATCACCGCCGGTATGGGCGGTGGCACAGGTACGGGCGCTGCGCCCGTCATCGCCAAAGCGGCCCGCGAACTGGGCGTGCTCACGGTCGGCGTTGTGACCAAGCCGTTCTCGTTTGAGGGCGCAAAGCGGATGCAGCTTGCCGAGGATGGTCTCGAAGAGCTTCAGCAATATGTCGATACGCTGATCATTATCCCTAACCAGAACCTCTTCCGCATCGCGACCGAGAACACGACCATTATGGATGCGTTCAACCTCGCGGATGATGTGCTGTATCAGGGCGTCAAAGGCGTTACCGACCTGATGGTTATGCCGGGCCTTATCAACCTCGACTTTGCGGATGTACGCACGGTCATGGGCGAAATGGGCAAAGCGATGATGGGTACAGGCGAAGCCGAGGGCGAAGGCCGCGCGGTTGAAGCCGCCGAAAAAGCCATCGCTAATCCACTGCTTGACGATGTGTCACTGAAAGGTGCGCGCGGCGTGCTGATCAACATCACAGGCGGTCCCGACCTGAAACTATTCGAGGTTGATGAGGCGGCATCGCGCATCAAACAAGAAGTCGACCCCGGCGCAAACATCATCGTTGGCTCGTGCTTCGATGACAGCCTTAAAGGCCATATGCGCGTGTCGGTCGTCGCCACTGGTATCGAAGCCGGAGCGGCATCGACCCGCGTGGCGGAACCAGCGCGCCTCGGCGCAGCGGCCCGCCCGCGCCGCGCCATTCCCGCGCCGCGCTATGCAAGCGACAGCAATACAGATCGCGACAGCAATACAGATCGCGACATCAGCTCAGGTACGCGCCATGCCGTCCGTCAAGCCGTCGGCTCGCGCAACGATACAGTTGAAGCACCACAAATCATCGAAGAACAAGTCGAACAACCCCTCGCCGCGACCGGCACCGATGGCATCCCGGCGCATATGCCTTCTTCCACACCAACGGTCAGTACACAGGGTCCTGTCGCGACGGTCATCGACCCATCGGTTGCGGAAATGCCCGCCGACATGAGCACGAACACCGTTGCAGCGGAACCTGCTGGCGCGGGTTCAGGTATCTCGGCCCGCGCGGGCCTGAACCTAATCCGGCGTGTGGCCGATAGTCTGGGCCGTTCCTCCGATGCCCCCGTCGCAAAACAACCCTTCAAAGGGCAAAGCATTGATGGCGATGGCAGCGCGGAAGACGATGCGCTTCAGATCCCCGCATTCCTGCGGCGTCAGGCCAACTGACTTCTACGCCAGACAAGCAGATCAAGTAATCGAAAGGGGCGAGGGGCAACTCTCGTCCCTTTCTCTATTTGAATCACTCAGGTTTTTTTCGTTAACACTTTGTCAATAATTTAATCGCCGATTTAGATTTCCTTCATAACGTGTTGCAAACTGTCATAAAGCTTGAATTGTCGTGCTGTGTACTGACTGCTACATGAACCTCGTCGACTTACGTTTACGAGGTTTTCTATGCAGCGCACTCTGGCCCGCACCATCCGCCTTTCTGGGATTGGTGTTCATAGCGGCGCATCCGCGCATGCCACCATCATACCCGCCCCTTGCGATACGGGTGTGCGCTTTATCCGCATCGATATTGAAGACCGCGATAACCTGATCGATGCACGGTTTGATACGGTGACAGATACGGCGCTTTGCACCTGTATTGGCAATAATGACGGCGTAAAGGTTTCGACTATCGAGCATTTGATGGCCGCCCTTGCCGGATGCGGCATCGATAATGCGTTGATCGAGGTAGACGGCCCCGAAGTGCCGATCATGGATGGGAGTGCGGCCCCCTTCATCGAAGCGATCCTCGCCGCCGGAACCATCGAGCAAGACGAACCGCTGCGCGTCATCCGTATCCTCAAGCCTATCAGCATAACCTTGGGCGACAAGACCGCCGAGTTGATGCCCGCCGATCAGTTTGAGATCGAATACGATATCGACTTCACCGATTCCGCCATCGGCAAGCAGCATCTCTTTGAGCAATTTACCGGCGACACCTTCGTGCGTAGCTATGCTGATGCACGCACCTTCTGTACGCTGGGCGACGTTGAGGCCCTACGCGAGATGGGCTTTGCCCGTGGTGGTACGCTGCAAAATGCCATTGTGGTTGACGCAGGTCGCGTTTTGAACCGGGGTGGCCTACGTCATCGGGATGAATTCGTGCGTCACAAGATGCTCGACGCCATAGGCGATCTTGCCCTTGCCGGGGCGCAGATCATTGGGCGTTATCGCGGCATACGCGCGGGCCATGACATAACTAACCGCCTGCTCCACGAGCTCTTCGCCGACCCAACAGCATGGCGCTACGAGGAAGTAACCGATAGGGGCAGCATCGCCCCCGATTACGAAGTGCAGGAAGTAACCGCAACCCTCGCCTACGCCTAACCTTTTCGATCTGATCAAGACCTAAAGACGTTCGCGGTGATCGCGGGCGTCTTTTTCGTTCTGTAACCATCGCGTTGTACAATCGACAACTGCGCGCAGAAAGGCGCGGGAACGACCGGAGAAAACGATGGGCCTCTTTTCACGCGGCAAACCGAAATCTTGGCTGGGGCGTTACGTTGCCCATGTTGGCGCATGGGGCATTCTCGCAATTCCCTTTGCTCTGATCTTCGCAACGATGTTCATCGGTAACGTAAAAAACCAACTTACCCTGCGCCCCGTAGAGGCCACCGTCATCTCAGTTCGTTCGGAATGCCGTTTGAAATGGACCGAGGATGGCAAAAGCAAGAAGGGCAGGATCCGCCCTTGTGCCGAAGCTGAGCGGTATCGCGACAAATCGACCAAGCGCCTCTACCGCATCGACCGCGACGATTTCGCCACTGTGGAGTGGCGCGAATCCACGGGCCAGTCCTACCAAGCCGAACTCGATCACATCGACACGGGTAAAATCGGCGACCCGGAACCCGGTGAGACCGTCACCGTCATCGCCAAAGGTGGCATCGAGCCGCAAGCCGCCGCATCGCATGATGCACAGGACTTTACAATCAACGCCGCCTTCTTCGCCTTCTGCGCGTGGCTGGCATGGCCACCGCGTAGGCCCGGAAATGAACGCGCACCACTCATCCACATCCACCGTAAGAAGGGTTTCACGGGCTGGATCACCGAGAGCATAGGGCGTTGGTCATTCTACGGGGCCGTCCTCGGCGCGATCACAGCCTGCATCGGCGCATGGTTATTTATGACCATCGACCGTAGCGGCGACAGATATGCTTCGACCGAAGCGCGCATCATTGGCATTGAGGAAAGCTGCCGCCTATCACCCGATAACGGCAAGATACTCAAGATCGAAACCTTGCAGAAAATCTCCTGCGACCGTGCCCGCGCAATTCAGCGCAACCGACCCGAAGAGAACTATTCGGTTTTGGAACGCCCCGATTATACCATTCGCTACACGGATTACGCAGGGATCATGCATGACAAGGAACTATCCACCTCGGCCATCCGCGATCTTGATCCAGCAATCGGTGACGTGATTGCCCTCGATATCCGCAAAGATGATCCGACACGCATTCGCATCGCTCGTGACCCTGATGAGGCAGAGGACCGCACGCCTCTGGATCACACAATGATGAAATATGGCGGCTTGCTCACCTTTATCGGCGGCCAATTAGCGTGGCTCTTCGGGGTACGGATTGACTTGTCGCGGTTAACGAGGATCAAGCGCAGAACACAGCGGATGGTACACCGCAGGACATAAAGGCAATTTTGCAAGTCTACCGAGGTTCCATTGCCTCCCGTCCCCGGCTCACCTGCCAAGCCCACCACTTCTGATTCGACTGAATGGCAATTGACCGGAGTACGAAAATCGGTTTCATCCGTAGTCATGTGTGGGCTATGATAGCATGGAATCCGGCGCGCCGTCGCGCCGCTGCTCAGATACAGGTGACGAATGTCCCGAACCACCCTCCGCATCCTCCTCGCCGCCACCTTGGCGGGGCTTTCCGCGTGTAGCGGCAATGTCCCTTCACTAGATTCGCTGTTCTCCTCGAAAGAGGAAGCCCCCATCGAATCACGTAGCCCAGAAGCCATCTTCGGCGATGCCCGAACCAACCAAAAGGAAGGCAATCACAAGACCGCCGCATTCCTTTATGACGAAGTTGAGCGCCTCTATCCCTATTCCGACGTGGCCAAAGACTCGATGTTGCTATCCGCTGTCTCCTCCTACGAAGCTAAGGAGTATGACAAGGCAATCCTGTCTGCTGAGCGGTTTATCGGCTTCTACCCCAGCGATGACCAAACTGATTACGCCCGCTACATCGTCGCTCAGAGCTATTATGAGCAGATCGTTGATGTGGGTCGGGATCAGGGCATGACCGTTCAGGCGCGTCAGGCATTAGACGAACTGATCGCCCGGCATCCCGAAAGCAAATATGTCAAGGATGCACAGCTTAAACGCGATACGACCGTTGACCAGCTTGCGGGCAAGGAGATGACAGTCGGTCGCTACTATCTCAAAAACGGCCAGTATATCGGTGCAATCAATCGTTTCCAGACCGTTGCACGCGATTATGACACCACCTCCCATGTCGAGGAAGCATTGCACCGGCTGGTGGAGGCAAACCTTGCACTGGGGTTGGTTAACGAAGCAAAATCCTCCGCCGCCGTGCTAGGTCATAACTACCCCGGTTCGCCATGGTACGAGGCGAGCTATGCCCTCTTAACCGGAGAAAACCTAACCGGCGGCCTGTCGCAGGATGCCTGGTACAAACGCATGTACCGTCAGGTTATCCTCGGCAACTGGCTCTAGGCGAAGCGCGCGGGATGCTGCGGCGTCTGTCGATCCGCAACATCGTCCTGATTGACGCCCTCGACCTCGAATTTGAGGCTGGTCTGGGCGCGATGACGGGTGAGACGGGGGCAGGAAAATCGATCTTGCTCGATGCGCTCGGCGCTGCACTTGGCGCGCGGGCGAATGCCGATCTTGTGCGGGTCGGGGCCGATAAGGGGTCGGCAACGGCGGAATTCGAGCTGGATGACGATCACCCCGTTTGGGGGTGGTTGCGCGAGCAGGGGCACGATTTCGAGGATGCAAATCTAATCGTGCGCCGGATTATTAGCCGGGAAGGGCGTAGCCGCGCCTTTGTCAATGACGAAGCGGTCGGCGTGGCGACTTTGCGTGAACTTGGCGTGCGGCTCATCGAAATTCACGGGCAATTCGACGACCGGGCGCTGGTCGATCCCGCCGGACATCGCGGCCTACTTGATGCCTATGGCGGCTTGCAAGGCGAGCATAAACGGGTCAATGCGCTCTATATCGCTTGGCGTGAAATCGCAATGCAACTGGAAACGACCCGCGCAGAGGTGGCCGAAGCTCAGCGCGATGCCGAATTCGTGCGCCATTCGGTCGAGGAACTGGCCGCACTCGCCCCTGAAGAGGGGGAGGAAGACGTGCTCGATACTGAACGGCGACAGATGCAGCGCGCAGAATCCATCGCCGATGACGTGCGAAAGGCCATCGGCCTGCTCGGCAACCAAGGGGCCGAAATGGCCATCGGTGACACCATGCGCCGGAT
>CALFVD010000083.1 GCA_937928005.1 uncultured Neomegalonema sp.
GTCCCCAAACCGCCCCAGCCCGATCACCGACATCGCTCACTCCATCCATATAAAGACAGGCACAAGGAGAATCAGAATGAAACCCCGGTTTCAATACAAAACCAGATGTGTGCATGTAGTAGGACCCGATCCGGGGCTGCGCCTGAAAAGGTCGGCAGTGACCTCCGCTGGTATTACTGCGCTGGAACCGCAGGAACGAGGTTATCCGGGTCCGCATCAATTGCTGGCGTAGCCGGTGCCGCTGGCGCGGCGGGCGTGATGCCCGCATCATCCCCATCAATGGTCGGTGGGGTAAAGGTTAGCGGCAATTCGGCATCTTCGGCGGGTGCCTCAACTCCCGGTATATCCGCATCGAAGACCGAACCCGACCGCCGCTCGGTCGTGGCAAGAATCGTCAGCGCAAGGCTGGTCGCGAGAAAACCGATGGCCAGATACCACGTTGCCTTTTGCAGGGCTGAGGCAGCCCCACGACCGGTCACTACGCCGCCGCCGCCCCCACCCATGCCGAGCGCGCCACCTTCGGATCGTTGAAGCAGCACGATTCCAACAAGGAAAACCACGAGGACAAGATGAATGATGAGGAGCGCATTTTCCATGGGGCGATTCTCTGACGTGTTTACAACGGCACCCTTCGGGCAGATGGGTGACAGGCGCGCTCCATATAGCGTTCGACGCGCTTTGTCGATGGTTCAAACTGCTCAAGACATACCGAGTGTGTGAAGATGCCGCGCGGGTTGGCGGCATAAAGCGGACATCGCACCTAAATTCTTTTTAACTTACTGCATGCAATGCTGGCAATCCAACGCGAGAGGATGACGACCATGCGTAGCACGCTGACAGACAGAATCCGCCGCTTTGCTCGCGACGAAGAGGGCGCGACCGCCATCGAATACGCGATCATCGCCGCTATTCTCGCCATCGCCGTGATCGGCGCGCTTAACAGCATCCGCGATGAGCTGAACGATACGTTTATCGCAGTCGGCGATGAATTGGCGGCCAACAACACGCCATAATCTGCCTTCGCTGTAATCGAGAGATGATGGAGCGGGTGATGGGGATCGAACCCACGGCATTCAGCTTGGGAAGCTGACGCTCTACCACTGAGCTACACCCGCGCTCTTCTTCAGTATCAGGCAATGCGTTTCGGTCAACTGGATTCGCGTCTCATCGCTTTCCTTCGGATACGCAGCGTCCTATCGTCTTGAAAAAGACGATAGGGAGGACCGCATGGCCCGTGATGATTTTGATGCCTTCGAGAAGAATGCCGCCAATTACATACCGCTGACGCCGCTGTCATTTCTGCGCAGGGCTGCTGAGGTGCATGGGGATCATCCGAGTGTCATCCATGGTGCGCGGCGCTATAGCTGGGGTCAGACCTATGAGCGATGCGTGCGGCTGGCCTCCGCTTTGGCGGCTAGGGGCATCGGGCGCGGGGATGTGGTCAGTTTCATCTGTCCCAATATCCCGGAGATGATCGAGGCGCATTTTGCCGTCAACATGGCGGGCGGCGTGCTGAACACGATCAATACGCGGCTGGATGCGGATACCATCGCCTATATTCTCGACCACTCCGAATCCGGCCTTGTCTTCTGCGACACGCAATTCTTGCCTGTGCTGCGCGAGGCATTGGCGATTCTGGGTGACGCGGCCCCCGAAGTCATCGATATCGTGGATAGCGAAGGAGGGGGGGGCGAGCGGCTCGGCACGACCACCCATGCCGATTTGTTGGCGCAGGGCGATCCGGCCTATGACTGGCAGATGCCCGCCGATGAGTGGGATGCGATGGCGATCAACTACACCTCCGGTACGACCGGGCGGCCAAAGGGTGTGGTTTATCATCACCGGGGCGCCTACCTCATCGCGACCGGTACGATCATGGGCTGGCCCCTGCCCAAGCATCCCAAATACGTCTATATCGTGCCGCTATTCCACTGCAATGGCTGGGGCCATGCATGGGCGATGGCGGCGCAGGCGGGCACGATGGTTTGCACCCGCGCGATTTCGGCCAAGGCAATCTACGATGCCGCCGCCGACCATGGCGCGCAGTATTTCGGCGGTGCGCCCATTGTGTTGCAGATGCTCATCAATGCCAAACCAGAGGAGCGCCGCGACTTCGATCACACCATCCATGCCTTCACCGCAGGCGCACCCCCGCCCCCGGCAGTGCTGGCACAGATGGAGGCGCTAGGCGTCGATGTGCAGCATGTCTACGGCCTGACCGAAACCTATGGCCACGTCACGCAATGCGATTGGAAGGGTGAATGGGACGATCTATCCCCCGAAGAACGCGCCGAGATCAAGGGCCGCCAAGGCCCGCGCATGGCGATGTTTGAGGGCGCGACGGCGGTGGATATGGATACTGGCGAGGAGGTCGCCCATAATGGCGAGGTCTCCGGCGAGATCATGCTACGCGGCAACACGGTGATGAAGGGATACTTCAAGAACCCCGAAGCCACCGCCGAAGCCTTCAAGGGCGGCTGGTTCCATTCTGGTGATGCGGCGGCGATTTATCCGGGCGGCTACCTGAAAATCCGCGACCGCCTGAAAGACGTCATAATCTCCGGCGGTGAAAACGTGTCTTCGGTCGAGGTCGAAGCGGCCTTGTTCAAATATCCCGGTGTCGTGGCTGCGGGCGTTGTCGCGCGCCCCGATGATATGTGGGGCGAGACGCCTTGTGCCTTCGTAGAAATGGCCGAGGGCGCAAGTGCGACCGCCGAGGAGATGATCGCCTTTTGCCGCGAGCATCTGGCGGGGTTCAAGACCCCTAAGACGGTGGTTTTCGAGGAATTGCCGAAAACCTCGACGGGGAAGATTCAAAAGTTCCTGCTTCGCGAGAAAGCACGGAATTTGTAGGGCGTCGTTATTCTCCCCCCGCGCAGTGAATGATGATTACGTCGCGCCCGCCGTGCCGCCCTGTTTCGGTGCTTCTGCTGCGCGGGAGATGAGGGAAGCACTGGCACCAGCGGCGGCGTTGATGGTGTCCGTATCGTCGTCAGGCGTCTCAACCACCACCCGCACTTGCGGTTTCGCAAACGGGATGCCCTCGGCCTCGAAGGCATCTTGCATGGCCTGAAACGCATAGCGGCGGATCACGAATTGCTTGCCGGGTTTGCACATGAACTTGGTCGAGATGACGAAGCCGTAATCGTCTACCTCCACCGCGCCCTGCGCCTTGAATGGTTGTAGGAAATCATCGCGGATTACCTCCTCTTCCATCATCTCCTGCCCGACTTTCTTCAACAGCTTGCGCACTTTGTTGAGGTCCGTCTCGAAAGGTACGCGAATGCGCAGCTTCATAATCGCCCAATCGCGGCTGAAATTCTGGATCACATCAACCGATCCGAACGGCACCGTGTTAAGCGCCCCGCGATGGTGGCGTAGCTTCATTGAGCGGATCGAAATTTCCTCGACCGTCCCCTTTACGCTGCCCACATCGAGGTATTCACCGATGCGGAAGGCATCTTCCATCAGGAAGAAGAACCCGGTGACAATATCCCTCACCAATGTCTGCGACCCAAAACCGATGGCCAGCCCCACGACCCCCGCGCCAGCGAGCAAAGGACCAATATCAACCCCTAGCGCAGACAAAACGACCAGCAGCACGAGCGCGCCCAACGCGATCAACGCGGCGCGTCTCACCAATGGTAACAGCGTGCGCGTGCGGCTCAGCCCAGCGCCACCTTGTTCCGCTTCCATCGCATCGGCCCCATGCAGGGCGGTGTAGGCTGCGTCTTCTTTGACGATCTGACGTTCGACGACGATATGCACGATCTGCCATATCGCATAGGCGATGAACAAGATGATGGTGATTTCTAATAGCGCCTGCGCCACCTGCGCCGCCCATGTGCCTTCTTCTACCGGCAGCAAATCAATGCGCCAGCCAGTAGCAAGCATCGGCAGGGCAAAGGCAGGTAGGGCGATGCGTCCGACCCGCGCCCCCGCCGCACCCAATGCTTCGCCCCGGTCATCAAAGCGTAACGCCATGCGATTCAGTGCAGACTCAACGATGGGCACCATCAGTAATACGAAAAATGTCAGCAATCCGCCGCCATAGAGCGGCTGATATCCTAGGAACAGGTTCAGCAAGATATATAGATAAGACAGCAACGGTACGAGCGCGAAAGCGGTGGGCCAGACTTGCGCGATGGTCCGCCTGACATGCCCCGGCTCGCGCGCCCCCGTGAGGATATCGTCACAGATTGCCCCCCGGCTGGCCCAGATCGTTGCGCTTAGCAATAATGAAGTCAGCAGGCCGACGAGGATCAGCAAAAGGTCATGTACATCCCCCCCAATCCCCACCGCAGAGAACGAGGCGCAGGCAAAGAAAGCAAAGACCGATATCGCCGCCGTTGCCATGATGCTGCGATGGAGGCGCCGTGCCTGTGCGTCGGTCATGGCGGGCAGGCGTTGGCCCGTATCGTCCGGTGCGAACACTGTCCGGCTCAACCCCGTGATAAGCATGACGATGACGATTCCAGACAGATAGAAGAAAAATAACGTCCGGTCCCGCCCATCCCCCGGCAGCAATAGGGAGAATGCTAGCGTTGCTAGCCCCGCCATGGCTGCGGCGATGATGGTTTCGGCCAATAATCGCCCCATAAACCAGACAACGCGTCCCGGCTGGCCCGCCGGGGTCTCCGCCATGCTCAGGCGGCTTGAGCGGGTGAGGCGGCGGCGCAGCAGGTATGCGCCATAGAAACCAATTCCGAATGAGATTAGGGATACCACGGCGACCTTGGCCAACGCCCGCCCGTCGCGCCCCTTTGTCATGCGCGTCCACCATTCATTGGGTAGTGCGGGAAGGTCGACATATGACCCGAAAATCTCACTCGCCCGCGCATGGGCGCGGCTAAAGGCACGCTGGATCTGATAAGCGGCATTAGCAGGATTAAATACCGGCTTTTCGCGCGCGCTGGGCTCCTCGGTCAGCTTTTTGAGCAGCAAGCGTCGCACTTCTTCATCCGATAATGGCGCGATATCGGCGGCGGTTTTCGGTTCAGCCTTCTCGGTGGATGCAGGGGACAGCCCTTTGACCTGCGCCATTACGGGCAGGGCGAACGCCAGCAGAGCCACAGTGATCATCACGGCCCAAAGCCGCCTCAATCCATTCATGTCCTACCCCTTTTTTAAGGATATTTCACCACGCCTACACTCCCTTCGCAATGTAGGTTTGTTGGGTTATATTAACCCCATGCTTCTGATCGGCCATGCTCATGCCCCCGATGCGCGCAGTGGCGTGACCGTCTTGCTACCCGCTTCAGGGCCGCTGGTCTGTGCCGTCGATATGCGGGGCGGCGGGCCTGCAACGCGCGAAACGGATGCGGTGAGGGCGGATGCAACGCTGGGGATTGCCCATGCCATTGTGCTGTCGGGGGGGTCTGTTTTTGGGCTGGCCGCTGCCGATGCGGTCGCGACAATGTTATCGACGCGGGGCACGGGATTGGCGCTGGTGCCGGATACGCCGCCCGTACCCATTATTCCTGCCGCCTGCCTCTATGACCTGAATAATGGTGGTGCGAAGGATTGGGGCGTGGCCCCGCCCTATGCTGATCTGGGGCGTGCGTCGCTGGAAGCGGTGAGCGAGGCGATGCCCTGCGGTAGTGTCGGGGCGGGCTATGGCGCGATGGCGGGGGCATGGCGCGGGGGCTTTGGCAGCGTCTCGGCAAGCCATGACGGGGTGACGGTAACGGCGCACATCGCGGTGAATTCCATCGGCTCGCCACTGATGCCCGATGGCGAGACTTTCTGGGCGTGGCCCTTCGAGCAAAACGGCGAGTTTGGTAATCGACATCCGGGCCTGATGAACCCTCCCCCCGTCCTGCCCGCAGATATAAAGGATGCAGGCACGGCAACCTGCATTGGGGCCGTTACCGTCTCGATACCGCTCAACCGGGGCGCGCTGCGCCGCATCGCCGTCATGGCGCAGGATGGGCTGGCCCGCGCGATCCGGCCCAGCCATGCGCCCTTTGACGGGGACACGATCTTTGCGCTGTGCCCGCAGGGAACGCCCGATGATGACCCCCGCCGCGTTATGGCGCTCGGCTCCCTCGCCGCCGATTGCGTGGCCCGTGCGGTGGCGCTGGGGTGCTGGCATGCGCAAGACGGATTTGCCCCTTCTGTCCGGGGTTCAAATCCGCCTAAACCTGCCCTATAAGAGCCGCGATAACCGCATTTCCGAGACGAGGAACTTTCATGGCCGGTCACTCAAAATGGGCAAACATCCAGCACCGCAAAGGGCGTCAGGACGCCGTGCGCGCAAAGATGTTCTCGAAATTCTCGAAGGAAATCACCGTTGCCGCGAAGATGGGCGACCCCGACCCCGACAAAAATCCGCGCCTGCGCCTCGCCGTACGTGAGGCAAAATCGCAGTCTATGCCGAAAGACAATATCGAACGGGCGATTAAGAAAGCCATTGGTGGCGATGCCGAGAATTATGACGAAATCCGCTACGAAGGCTATGGCCCCGGCGGGGTGGCGCTGATCGTTGAGGCGCTGACGGATAACCGCAACCGCACCGCCTCCACCGTACGCTCGACCTTCACCAAGAATGGTGGAAATCTAGGCGAAACCGGCTCGGTCGGGTTTATGTTCGACCGCAAAGGTCAGATTCTCTATCCGGCCAGCGCGGGCGATGCGGATACGATCATGGATGCGGCCATTGAGGCCGGGGCCGAGGATGCCGAAAGCTCCGAAGACGGCCATGTCATCATCTGTGACGGGAGCGATCTAAACGAAGTATCGACCGCTCTTGAGGCCGCATTGGGCGAGCCGGAAAGCGCGAAACTGATCTGGAAACCCCAGAACACCAACCCCGTAGACGTCGATCAGGGCCGCACTCTCTTCAAACTTATCGCAGCCCTCGAAGACGATGATGACGTACAATCGGTCACAGCGAATTTCGAGATGTCAGATGAAGTAATGGCTGCGCTCTCAGAGGAGTAGATCCGAAAGTATGGTACACGATACAAATGTCTTGAGGTTGAATTGAGCTGATCTCTGAAATGGAGAATTATTGAAAATATTGCGCTTTTACTGGCAGCACCTGAAGAAAACACCCGCAAGGGTTGAGCGTCGTGTGCCGTGATCGAAAGCATCTGGCGCGCCGCATGTCGGTTCTGCTATCGGCGGGCCAGTGTCCAAAGTTCCCGCGAGCCTTCTTCGGTGTACGCATTGGTTTGCAGGGCCGCTGCTATAAATCACGTTTCACACTACCGTAGAGTTATTTGCAGACGATACCCACGCGCGTATCGTTTGCTCAGGGCCGTCGCGCCATAGGGTGGTTAGCCAAAATGTGAACCGGTCGGTGAATTTGGTGTTCGTGGAGAGGTAGCCGTATATGTCTTCCATATCCAACCAGAGATGCGGGGTTTCTTTGGCGGTGATGGCGGTTTGGGACAAACGCCCCCAGTCTGGATCGTTCGGCGGTATGATCGCGCCGCTTGCGGTCGTCCCGGCGCAATAGCGGCACCAGAGGGCGCTTTCCAAGGCTAGGCCGTCGATTGCGCCCCCCGCCGCCAGTGCATCGCGCAGGGTTGGTAGGATGAATTTCGGTTGACGGTTTGAGCCATCATGGCAGAGGCGCGGAATGGTATCGGCAATCTTTGGGTTGGCGAAGCGGTCTTCGACGCGGCTGGCATATTCGGTGAGGTCTATGCCAGGAACAGAGGGTAGGCTGGGGATGATCTCGCGCTCGTGAAGGGCGCGTAGATAGGCGCGGATGGCGGGATGCGCCATGGCGTCGTGGACGAAGTGAATATCCATTAGCGCCGCCGGATAAGCGATAGCGGCATGGCCGCCATTGAGGATGCGCAATTTCATCAATTCAAACGGTGCGACATCCGCCACGAACTGTGCGCCCACATCCTCAAAGGGCGGGCGCCCCAAAGGGAAATTATCTTCCAGCACCCATTGAGTAAAATCTTCGCAGAAGACGGGCCAACCGTCTTGGATGCCATATTCCTTCGCGATGATGGCGCGTTCGCGGTCGCTGGTGGCGGGCGTAATCCGGTCAACCATGCTGTTTGGGAAGGCAACCGAAGCGGTGATCCAATCGGCAAAGGCGGGGTCAGCGAGGCGCGCTAATCCAGTGATGGTCGCCCGTGTGACCGCGCCGTTATGGGGGATGTTATCGCAGCTCATTACTGTGAAGGGTGGCGTTCCGGCTTCGCGGCGGGCGCGTAGGGCGGCGAGGATCATGCCGAAGACCGTTTTCGGGGTGCCGGGGGCGGCGGCATCGTTCTGAATGGCGTCATGGGAGGGGTCAAAATCCCCCGCCGCATCCAGAAAATACCCGCCTTCGGTAATCGTCAGCGAGACGATGCGGATATCGGGTTGTGTCATCCGGGCGATGGTTGCGGCGGCGTCGGCAGGCGTGATGAAATCCACCATTGAGCCGATAACGCGCGCTTGGCTTACCTCTGCCGATTGCTCGACCAATGTGGTCAACCAATCCTGCGCCATCAGCGTATCGCGCCCCCGTCGCTCCCCCTCGAAAACCCCCGCGCCGATGATAGCCCAGTCATGGGCCTTGCCCGCCGACATGAGCTGGTCAAGGTACATTGCCTGATGCGCCCGATGGAAATTGCCGATGCCAAAATGTACGATGCCCGCGCTGATATCTTCGCGCGCATAGGTGGGCCGTGTGACAGTGGTGGGTAGATTATCGAGCGTGGCGAGGGACAACCGGATCATGCGAGCCGCATCCCCTGTGCGTCGAAACGATGAATGCGGCTCTCATCTGGCGTCAGATAGATCATGTCGCCATGGTGTAGCGAGACTTCACCGCCCGCGCGGACAGTGACGGGATCGGCGCGCCCGTCGAGATGCACATGAAAAAATGTGTCAGAGCCGAGATGTTCAGAGACGCCAACCGTACCCTGCCACAGCCCTTCGGTGGGTGAGGCGGTAATGTGTTCGGGGCGGATGCCCATCGTCGCCGCCTGCCGCCGTTCGGCCTCTTCGCCCGTCATTAGGTTCATTTTCGGTGAGCCGATAAATCCCGCAACGAACAGGTTGCGCGGTTCGCGATAGAGATCGAGGGGCGAGCCGACTTGCTCGATCACACCATGCTGTAACACGACGATCTTATCGGCCATGGTCATTGCCTCCACCTGATCATGGGTGACGTAGACCATCGTGGTCTTCAACCGCGTGTGCAGTTCGCTGATCTCCATCCGCATCCCCACACGCAGGGCAGCATCGAGGTTCGACAGCGGCTCGTCGAACAGGAATGCGGCGGGTTCGCGCACGATGGCCCGCCCGATGGCGACGCGCTGGCGCTGGCCACCCGATAGCTGACCGGGGCGGCGGTCGAGATAGTCGGTCAGGTTCAGAGCCGCCGCTGCGCTCTCGATCCGGCGGTTCTGCTCGGCCTTGTCTAGCCCCGCCATGCGCATCGGGAAGGCAATATTCTTGCGCACCGACATATGCGGATAGAGCGCGTAGGACTGGAACACCATCGCCAGCCCGCGTTTGGCGGGCGGTACGCCGGTCGCATCCACCCCGTCAATTTCGATGCGCCCGGCGGTCACGTCCTCTAACCCGGCAATCAGGCGCAGGAGGGTGGATTTTCCGCAGCCGGAAGGGCCGACGAAGACGACGAACTCCCCGTCCTCAATCTCTAGATCGAGGGGGCGGATCACTTCGGTGTCACCGAAATTCTTCGTAACGCCGTGCAGGGTTATGCGTCCCATCTTTTCTCTCTCACTTCACCGCGCCGAATGTCAGGCCGCGCACGAGTTGTTTCTGGCTGAACCAGCCCATGATGAGAATCGGCGCGATGGCCATCGTGCTGGCCGCGCTGAGCTTGGCGTAGAACAGCCCTTCGGGGCTGGAATAGCTGGCAATGAAGGCCGTCAGCGGGGCGGCCTTGGCGGCGGTCAGGTTCAACGTCCAAAACGCTTCGTTCCACGCGAGGATAATGTTGAGCAGCATGGTGGAGGCAATGCCGGGGACCGCCATGGGCAACAGGATATAGAGGACTTCCGAGCGCAGGGTCGCCCCATCCATTCGCGCCGCCTCCAATATCTCGCCGGGAATTTCCTTGAAGTAGGTGTAGAGCATCCAGACGATGATCGGCAGATTGATGAGCGTCAGCACGATGATCAGCCCAAATTGTGTGTCCAGCAGCTTCAAGTCACGAAAGATCAGGTAGATTGGCACCAGCACCCCCACGGGGGGCAGCATCTTCGTTGATAGCATCCACATCAGGATATTCTTGGTATGTTTGCTGGGCACAAAAGCCATCGACCACGCCGCCGGGATTGCAATGGCCAACCCGATCAGGGTGGAGCCGACCGAGATGACAACCGAATTCCAGAAATGGCGGAAGTAATTCGAGCGTTCCTGAACGGTGGTGTAATTCTCGGTCGTCCAGTCGAACAGGAAGAAGACAGGCGGATCGGCAATCGCCTGCGCCTCGGTTTTGAAACTGGTCAGGAAGGTCCAGAGAATCGGGAAAAAGATCATCGCCCCGATGGTCCAGGCGATGGCGGTGTTGAGCGCCATGCGGCGCGTGCTGATTGCGCGGGCCATGGGTCAGGTATCCAGATTCTTGCCGATCATCCGCATCAGGAAGATCGCAACGATATTGGCGAGAATGATGGCCACCACGCCCCCTGCTGACCCGGTGCCGACATCGAACCGCAATAGGCTTTCGGCATAGACGAGGAAGGTGAGATTGGTGGAGGCCGTACCGGGGCCACCATTCGTGGTGACGAGGATTTCGGCAAATATCGAGAGGAGAAAGATCGTCTGAATCAAGATGACGACCGTTATCGCGCGGGCCATATGCGGCAGCATGATGTAGCGAAACCGCGCCAATGGCCCGGCCCCATCCATCTCGGCGGCCTCCAACTGCTCGCTATCAAGAGATTGCATGGCGGTCAGCAGGATGAGCGTGGCGAAGGGCAACCATTGCCAGCTCACGATTCCGATGATCGAGGCAAGGGGCGCGATGGCGAAAAAGTCAAAAGGCTGCATCCCTAACGCGCTGGCCAGATGCGCAAAGAGGCCGTTCACAGGGTTCATGAACATGTTCTTCCACACCAGCGCGGAGACGGTCGGCATCACGAAGAACGGCGCGATGACAAGGATACGCACGATCCCTTGTCCCCACATCGGCTGGTCTAGCAAAATGGCAAGGCCGATACCGCCGAGCACGGTGATGGTAAGAACGCCGCCGACCAACAGTAGAGTGTTGATAATCGCATCCGTAAAGGCCGGATCGGTCAGAAAATAGGTGTAGTTTTCGACGCCAATGAAGGGGTTTGCCCCCGGCATGAGCAGATTGTAGCGCAGTACCGAAAAGTAAAGCGTCAACGCGAGCGGGATCACCATCCAGCCAAGCAGAAGAAGCACCGAAGGCGCAATCATCACACGGGCGGCGCTGCGTGAGGCTTTGGTGGCCATACTGTGTGCTTCCTTAAATCAAAAACATGCAGCCCTGGACAACGATCCGGGGTCTCCTTGAGCAAATATCAGTCTCCCAGTCCAAGAAGACCCCGGCTGAAGGCCGGGGCTGCGGCATCATCGTGCTTACTTGCCGTAACCCGCGCGCTCCATCTCGCGTGTCGTCAGCTTCTGTGCATTTGCCAGTGCATCATCCACACTAGTCTGCCCTGCGAGAGCCGCCGAGAACTGTTGACCCACCGCTGTTGCAATGCCCTGAAACTCGGGGATCGCCACAAACTGTACGCCCGTATACGGCACCGGATCGACGGTCGGCGCGGTCGGGTCCGCCGCGTTGATGCTGTCGAGCGTCATCTGTGCGAAAGGCACCTTGGCGTATTCAGCATTCTCATACAGTGACGTGCGCGTGCCGGGGGGGACGTTGGCCCAGCCTTCATTCTCCGCGACGAGTGCGAGATAATCTTTCGATGTGGCCCAAGCGATGAACTTCTTGGCCGCATCTTCGTCATCCGTGCCCGCCGGAATGGCCAGCGACCACGCCCAGAGCCAGTTGCCGCGCTTGCCCAGACCATTATCGGGCGCGAGGGCAAAGCCGACCTTATCCGCAACCGTGCTGTCCTTAGGGTTCGTCACGAAAGACGCCGCGACGGTCGCATCAATCCACATGCCGCATTTACCCTGCTGGAACAATGCGAGGTTCTCGTTGAAGCCATTCGAGGATGCACCGGGGGGGCCATAGGCGGTCATCATGTCGATGTAGAAGGTCAGCGCCTCCTTCCATTCCGGCGAGTCGAATTGCGCGTTCCAATCCTCGTCGAACCAGCGTGCCCCAAAGCTGTTGGCGGTGGCGGTCAGGAAGGCCATGTTTTCGCCCCAGCCCGCCTTGCCGCGCAAGCAAACACCGTAGATGCCCTCGTCCTTATCGGTCATCTTGGCGGCGGCGCGGCGGATGAAATGCCAGCTTGGCGCGTCAGGCATTTCCATGCCCGCTTTTTCCATCAGGTCTTTGCGGTACATGACCATTGAGCTTTCGCCATAGAACGGCGCGGCATACAACTCACCATCGACGGTCAACCCGCCTCGGATTGCGGGCAGCAGGTCATCGACATCATAGCTGCCGGGCAGGTCATTCATTGATACGAGCCAGCCTTGCTTGCCCCATATCGGAACCTCGTAAGTCCCAATGGTCATTACGTCGAACTGGCCGCCCTTTGTGGCCACATCCTGCGTGACGCGGGTGCGCAGCACGTTTTCTTCGAGCGTCACCCATTCCAGCTCAATGCCGGGATTCTTCTTGGTGAAGTCCTCGGTTAGACCCTGCATACGGATCATGTCGCCATTATTCACGGTGGCGATTGTCAGGGTCGTGTCGGCGAGGGCGGTGGTGGTAAATGCGGCGAGGGCGGTAGCCCCCAACATGGCTTTTAGAGTCGTTTTCATGGGTCTCTCCCTTGGGTCATTGTTCATTATTGGGCCATTGCAGTGGCTTGGAGGTCATGCGCATAGGGCAAGTCTGCGCCTCGCCTTTGGCAAGCTGTCGATGCCGCACGGGCGGCTTGGTTCAGTAGGTCGCTCAAAGCGTCGGACGAGGCGGATTCGAGCCATTGGCGCGGCTCCGATTGCTTTGAGATCGAGGTGAGTAGCGACGCTTGGAATGCATCACCGGCCCCCACGGTATCGACGACCGTGATTGTGGGCGGTGATACCCGGATTGTATCCGATCCACGCATCGCCAACACCTCTGCCCCTCCGCGCGTCAAGATCGTTAGTGCGGGGCCGTCGGATGCCCATTGCCGAAGCCGATCTTCGAGGTTTTCACCGGGGTAGAGCGCCGACAGATCCTCCTCGCTGACCTTCACAACGCTTGCCAAGCGCCGCATCGCGTCGATCCGAGTTCGCCAGATATTCATATCCGGCTCGACCGTAGGCCGCACATTGGGGTCGAGCGAGATAAAACGATGCCTTTCCCGTTCGGCAAGCGCCGCCATGGCGGTTGCAACCGGCTCAACGGCGATGGAATACGAGCCGAAATGGAGGCCGTTGATCTTATCATCGAGAAGCGGCAGGTCAGCGACATGGATCGTGCAATCCGATGATCCGACGCCATAGAAGGTGTAGGAAGGGCTGCCCGCCGCATCGACCGCAACGACGCTCAATGTCGTACGTCGGCCTGTGCGCAGCAGATATCGCGTGTCTACGCCTTCATCGCGTAATGTGCCGAGCAGGTTTTCGCCCAACATATCCGTCGAGACACCCGTAAAAAGCGCAACATTCGCCCCCAGTCGCGCCATACCCCGCGCGACATTGAAAGGCGATCCACCCATGCAGCCATCGAAACGCACATCCGCCCCCGTGCCGTTTCTGGCCCCAAACAGATCGTACAACGCTTCGCCACAGACGACGAACATCAGGTTAGAACTCCGTCAAAAGGCACGAATAATCGCCATTCTGGCTTCATCGTATTCTTCCCCTGCGGCTGGCTACGCAATCAAAAGCGAACCAGCCGAATCGCTTCTCGCACTCCTGAATGTGAAGTTTCATTTCTATTAAATCAAGTTGATTTCTAGTCTACATCTGCACAGGATGCCCCCGAACGGATGATCCTTTGGGAATAGATAGTAGGATGCGGCGGGATATCATTCAGGGTGAAGCGATACGCAGTACCGACCTTGGCGGCGGCGCGAACCAGATGGGTGCGCGTGCCTATAATGATCGTCTCGTCCTGTCGCTGATCCGCCGCGAGGGCGCGTTGTCAAAAGCGGAACTCGCGCGGCGCACGGGGCTTTCTCCGCAGACTCTCGGATTGATCGTCAAACGCCTCCAGAAGGAGCAATTGCTTCTGGCCGAAGCGCCCGTGAAAGGGAAGGGGGGGCAACCCTCTGTGCCGTATCGCCTGAACCCGGATGCCATTTTTGCGTTAGGATTAAAGATCGGGCGGCGCAGTACCGAATTGACCCTGTGCGATTTCGTCGGGGCCATCCGGGCGCGGGTTGAAAAACGATACCGCTATCCGATGCCAGACGAGATTGTCGCTTTCTATGGCCGTGAAGCCCCCATTCTCGTTGCTACCCTACCGGAATATCAGCGGGGGCGGCTATGCGGCGCTGGGGTCGCGATGCCGTTCAATTTATGGAGTTGGGGCGATGCTCTTGGTGCCCCTGCCGGGGCGTTGGAAGCGTGGCGTGATTATCCCATTGATGCGAAGCTATCAGACATGATGCAAGGGATAGATGTGGCCTTGTCGAATGATGGGACGGCGGCCTGCGCCGCAGAATTCATGGCGAGTGGCGCGACGGCTCCGCCCGATTTCTGCTATGTCTTTGTCGGCTGGTTCGTTGGGGGTGGCATCGTTTTGGATGGCAAATTGCATCCGGGACGCCGTGGTAATGCTGGGGCGTTGGGTTCCATGTTGGTTGCGGGGACAGACGGGCCGCAGCCGTTGCTGGAGCGCGCTTCCCTCATGCGGTTGGAGCGATTATCGGGAAGTGAATTGCCGATTGAAGATGAAGATGCGGAATATTGGCACAGTGATGCTGCGGAGCAATGGTTGAACGATGCTTCATCATCCATTGCCCAAGCTGCGGCAAATGCAGCCGCCGTCATCGACTTTGCGTCCCTGCGCATAGACGGTGTGATGCCAGCACAAATGCGCCAGCGGCTTGTTGATGCGACCCGATATGCCTATGGCCTACTCGATACACGCGGCCTCTCTCCCATGGCTATCGAAGCGGGCCATGTCGGCCCCAACGCGCGAACCATCGGGGCTGCGATTTTACCGATTCTGTCGGGGTTCTCGCGTGATAGCGAAGTCTTGCTGAAATCTGTGGAGAGTTAGAGCGATACGCAAATCGCCATAAGTATGGTAATCTTGATGCGTATCCGGGTGCAATTCTCAGTATCGAATGAAAGCTATGGCTCAGTCATTCATTACCACCTTTGCCGTGCCCGCTTTCTACAAACGGGCACGGCAATCGCGTTATGTCAACGACCCGCAGAACCGCTGGATGCGCTGACAGGCTTCTTCGAGCACTTCGTCCGACGTCGCGTAGCTGGCGCGGAAATAGGGGGAGAGGCCGAAGGCTGCGCCGTGGACCGCTGCGACGCCCTCGACTTCGAGGAGTTCGGTGACAAAATCTTCGTCCGTCTCGATCTTCTTGCCGCTCGGTGCGGTTTTGCCGATGCAGCCCTTGATCGAGGGGTAGACGTAGAATGCGCCTTCGGGCACCGGGCATTCGATGCCGTTGCATTGGTTGAGCATCGACACGACCAGATCGCGCCGCCGCTCAAATGCCTTGCCGCTCTCGCCAATATAGTCCTGTGGTCCCTCAAGCGCCGCGAGCGCCGCCCATTGCGAGATCGAACAAGGATTGGACGTCGATTGCGACTGTACCTTGCGCATCGCACCGATAAGCTTGGTCGGACCCGCCGCGTAACCGATGCGCCAGCCGGTCATGGCATAGGCTTTGGAGACGCCATTCACCGTAAGAGTACGGTCCATCAGCCCCGGCTCCACCTCGACGGGGGTGCAGAACTCGAAGGGCGCATAGGCGATATGCTCGTACATGTCATCGGTCATCACCCAGACATGGGGGTGCTTCATCAGCACATCCGTCAGACCCTTCAATTCCTCGCGGCTGTAGCCCGCGCCGGTTGGGTTGGAGGGCGAGTTGAAGATCAGCCACTTGGTCTTGGGCGTAATCGCGCTTTCCAGCATCTCCGGCGTCATCTTGAAGCCAGTTTCGATACCCGCCTCCACTGGCACTGGCTCACCACCGCCCAGCAACACCATGTCGGGATAGCTGACCCAATAGGGCGCGGGGATGATCACCTCATCGCCGGGGTTCAGGGTCGCGACCAGCGCGTTATAGAGGATCTGCTTGCCGCCCGTGCCGACGCTGATGTTCTCGCGCTTATAATCCAGCCCATTCTCGCGCTTGAATTTCGCGACGATAGCGTCTTTCAGTTCCGGGATGCCATCGGGGGCGGTGTATTTGGTCTTACCCGCATCCATCGCATCCTTGGCGGCCTGTTTGATATGCTCCGGGGTGTCGAAATCGGGTTCCCCTGCGCCCAGACCAATCACGTCCTTGCCCGCCGCCTTCAGCTCGGCGGCCTTCGTCGTCACCGCGATGGTCGGCGAGGGTTTCACGCGGGACAGGGATTCGGCAAGGAAGGACATCGTTTCAGCTCCGGTTGAAGATACGCCAAGCCATACGCCCGTGCGCAAGGTGGCGCAAGCGGTGCCGCGTATGGCCCACGGCTTTGAACTTGGGTTAATGTTCTTGTTTTGATTGTTCTGTGGTGATTCAAGGTGGTTTTCTGAACGGAGTCACCTATGGAAGACTTGAGCGAGAAGCCGCGATTGCGGAGCCTTCTGGATCATTTTTCGGCGAT
>CALFVD010000084.1 GCA_937928005.1 uncultured Neomegalonema sp.
TTTTGCCTATAATGCGTGTTGATGTTCGTGATTTGTTTTTCACGGAGGTATAGCGCGAATGGACTGGGACATCGTTATCGAGATCAATCGGAAGGTGCTGCTGCGGTTCGTGGCGGCGCTGTTCGAGATGATCGGATGCGGTGAAACGGTTGCGCGCTGTGTTCATCGCGAGGTTTTGGCGACCTTGCTGCTCGCTGAAGCGGCAACGCGGCGGTTGATTGCGATTGCGGCTATTGGGTTGGTGGTCGAGCCGCGTGCGAAGCGGGATGCGCCTGCTGGAGCGATTCCGAAAGGGTCGGGCAAGCGCGTGCCGCCTTTTGCGCTATTCGATCCGCGCCGCTATGCGGGGCCACCGAAACAACAGAAAACGCCGGGTTTCGGGCCGAATATTCGGGGCTTTGACGAGTTTGATATCGCGCCGCCGAACAAAGTTTCTATGTCACCGGATGATCCGGTTTCCGTGGCGCGGCTCCGGCAACGGTTGGAGGCTTTGCGGGCGGCGCTGGAAGATATTCCGGCGCAGGCGAAGCGGCTGGCGAGGAAGTTGGCGGCGATGGAAAGGCCGGTACAGCCGATGCGTCCAGGGCGACCTCCAGGATATAATGCGCGCGGGAGGCGGCCCATTGATATCGTTTTGGCCGATTGCCAAGAATTGGCGCTGATGGCGCTGGCCGAAGTGCCACCTTGAGCGAAGCGTGCAGGTTTGGATAAAGGGCTTTCACCGTGAGGCGGGGGGCGTTTTGCTGCGCCCCATCCCATACATGGTAAATCTGGCATTTATCTTTGCAACGCCATATGGTGGCGCAATAGTTTCAAACCTACAGGTTCTCCCATGCGCGTTATCGGTTTTCGTCTTCTTCAGGTTGTCTTCGCCGTCCTGCTACTGGCTATCGCGTTCTGGCCCGGTTGGGGGCTGGCCTATGCCGCGTGGAATAATATCGAGACAAGCCCGTATATCATCACAGTGGGCGCGGCGATTTGGATTATGCTGCTGGGCCTCAACCTGCCGCTGACGCGCCGTCAGTTTCAGTTTGTCGGGGCGGGCTGTATTCTGGCGGTTATCGCTGTGGTTTTGCTATCGCTCGGTGTGTTTGCCGAAGGCGCAAATTCCGACAAGCTGATCATCACCGCGATTATTGCGGGAGGTATCATGCTCGGCTGGTTCACGATCTCGTCGCATATATGGCGCAGTTATCGTGGTGTCTATGGCGTGGATGATGCGGATTCAGGGGCCAACGAATAGGTGGAAAGCCGCTCCCTCACTGATCGCCTGCCATCCCCCGGCGGGGTCGCATTGTGGTTGTATGCAATTGTTTTCGTCCTTGCGCCCGCCTTGCTGGCGTGGAAGGGGTTTGCCTATATCGTTGGGGTTGTGATCTTTGCCATTGGCTTGCGCCCGCATGTGGTGGCGCTGGCCGAAGGGCGCAATTTCAGCTTTGGGATGCGCCGCAATGGACAATCACCGCCCCGCACATGCCAGCTCAATTTCACAAGCGAAGCAACAGTGGTGCGTGTCATCTCGGTCTTGCTGGTGACGTTTACGCTGTTGGTCGTACCGTTCCTCGCCTATGTCCTACAATATCAGGCATTGGCTTTTTATCGGCAACTCAGCACCCATTTGCCCATTATCATTGAGCAGCTTACCGGCTTTCTTGAAGTCGCCCATGATCGCCTGCCAGCGGTCATTCCCGATGTCATGAGGGTTGAGGATAAAGGCTGGGGTGGGCTTTCTTCGCTGATCAATCAGGTGACTGGGGACGCGATCAGTGATCTGAAAAATGCGCTGAAGAAAACATCGACCGATATCGTCACACTGATCGGTACGCTCTTGGCCGATTGGGTCAAGCTGGTGATTGGCGCGATTATCGTCGGCACCATCTTGGGGAGCTGGGATAAAGAAGTGAAGATGCATCGCGCGATTATCTCTGGCGGTATCAAGAACCCGTCACTGCGCGCCAATGTGCTGCGCTATGGCGAGCTGTATCAGGACGGGGTGAGCCTGTTTTTGATCGGGTATCTGGAGGTCGCGCTGACGCTGTCGCTGCTGTACATACTGGCGATGATTGTGATGCCGCTGAGCCTCGGCATTGGCGCGATTATCTTCATGGGATTTGTGCTGGGCTTTGCGACCGCCGTACCCAAAATTGGCGGCATTATCGCCATGGCGATCAGTTTTTTGTTGATGATCACCAATCTAACGCCGGGGATTGGCTGGTTCGGCTGGACTGTGGTTAGTTTTGGGCTGTGGATCGACGTGCTGGCCCGCACTGCGCTGCTGATGGTTATTTCCAAGCTGATGGGACTACTCGAAGCCTATAGCTATACGCCGGAAATCATTGGCGCACGGCTGGGCATGACGAAATTGCAGATTATTGCGACAATTCTGATCTGGGCCATTGGGGCGGGGTTTTTCGGCATGATCTGGGGAATTTGGATCAGCCTCGCGTTTCAAGCGGCCTTACGATTGGCGCAGGAAACGGGCGATATCGTAATAGTCGAGGAGAAGAAGGCGGCATAAAAAAAAGCCCCGCTCGGAATACGGGGCTTTGATCTATACGCTTATGCTTTCGATTCGAGATATTGCACGAATTTCTCGGTATCGCCCCCGTAGCTACCGATAAGGGAGGTGAATTCGGAGCGTTGGGAGGTCGCCATCGAGATGCCCTCGACCACAAAATCAGTGACAAGGGGGCGGCCCGAACGGTCGGAAATCAGCCAGCCAACCTGAAGCGGCGGCTGCGCGCCGCGCTGCACGGTCGTATCGACCAGATACCCACCGGACCCCGCACGCGCACGCCCGATATTGACCGTCTCGCCCGAATATTCGCTGAAACGACTAACATAGGATGCCGCGACGAACCGTTTGAATGCCTCGACATAGCGCCCTTTCAGGCTGTCGGGCATCGTGCGGGCATAGCGGCCCAGCGCAAAACCGGCAATCTGACGCATATCTGCGTATTGATCCATGATGCGCACAAACTCCGCCTGCTTGGTCGCAGCGCCCGCAGGGCTACGGATCAAGGTCAGGACTTCATTCGCCACCTGCCGAACGAGGGTTTGCGCGGCATCAGCACTCTGGGCGACGGCGCCGCCCGCAGTAGCAAAACTCAGACCGCACGCGGCGGTCGTGGCGAGAAAGATACGGCGGTTCATGGTCAACTCCAGCCTGTTAATATAGAAATGCTCCCCATCCAGCGGATGGTTCGGCCCGGCAACGGTGATTTAGAACGGTTTTGCAACCCGGCAAGTCACTTTCGTCCCGAATCGTTACATTTTCAAAAATCACCACCGTCATAGATATCGGGCAACGCATCGACGTCAGTTTCGCCGTTGAGTATGGCGTTGTTGCGGCGCTGAAGGTAAAGATCACGCACTGTAACATAACTGTCGGGGCTTTCGTACAGCGCGCTATCGACCAATTTGCCAAAACGGTAGCGCGTATCGACAATATCTACTCCCCGGCGAACCGGTCCCAAGGCCACTGCCCCCGCACCGCTACCAATATAGCTGAACGGATTGAGAGCGAGATCGCCCAGAGTGCCAGCGAAATCACGCGATGAAGATGGCCCCAGAAGCGGTAATTCGTAATACGGCCCTTGCCGTGCGCCCCATACCGCAAGCGTCTGGCCAAAATCCTCGGAATGTTCAGGAATGCCCATTTCAGTGGCCGGGTCTAGCGCGCCCAGCCCACCAATCGTGCCGTTGACGAGGATGCGGGCCGCTGTGTCGCCCGTACGCTCAATATTTCCCTGTAATGCCGAATTTACAAGCGTACCGGGCAATGAAAGGAAGCGAAGTTCGTTATTGACAACATGCTTAATGGTTTCGGGCACCACATATTCGTACCCTTTGGATAGGGGGCGCACGAGGGCGGTATCCACGCCCTTATTAAATGTGTGAAATGGGCGATTCAGGTATTGCGCCGGGTCGTATCCATTCTCAACTGTGGTCGAGTTGGAACAGCCAGCGAGAGCCAGCATACATAGGGCAGCAAGGCCCGCAACAGGACGGAACAACTTCATTTCAGCACCCGGAGTAAGTTGAACAAATTACATAATGGGACAGTAGGGCATTCACACCGGATGCAAAGTCCTGCGTTGCGGAGATATTGCACGCAAATGGTTAATGTTGCCCGCACACCATCAATCCCGTCGATTCGCTTGTCCTCTTGCGCCCAGTGTATAGCGTGGGGCATACCCTCGGCCCATGATGCTCGATGAACCAGCCCGTATGGATGCCGTACTTGATGCCCTCAAAGGGGCCGCTGAAAGCACGCGCTTGCGCATCTTGCGGGTTCTCGATGCGGGGGAATTGACCGTCAGTGAGTTGACGCAGGTATTGGCCCAGAGCCAGCCACGTATCTCGCGGCATCTGAAATTATTGGTGGATGCGGGGTTGATCGAACGGCGGCGCGAGGGGTCATGGGCATTCTTTCGCCTGCGCCGAAGCGGATTTCCGGCCCGCCTTGCCGCGTTTACCCTTGCGGCGCTGGACCCAGATGCGCCGGATTTACGCCGGGATGCCGAGCGGCTTGACCGGGTACGGCGGCGGCGTGACGATGTGGCGGAAGCTTATTTCCGCGAAAATGCATCGGAATGGGATCGCTTGCGCGCGCTTCATGCTTCGGAAGATGCCGTGGAGAGCGCAGCCCGTGATCTACTCATACCAAAGGATGGCGCGCGGTTTGCGCAGCTTTTGGATCTGGGCACCGGCACGGGGCGAATGCTTGCTGTGCTTGCCGACCGGGCGGATACGGCGATTGGGTTTGACATCAATCAGGACATGCTCGCCTTTGCCCGCTCTCGCCTCGAAAAAGCAAATTTGCCCAATGCAGAGTTGCGACAGGGCGATATCCTTGCGATGCCCGAAGAAGACGGGATTGCCGATGCGGCGGTGATCCATCAGGTGTTGCATTACCTTGTTGATCCGGGCCTTGCGCTTTCAGAGGCCGCGCGGGTGCTGGCACCGGGGGGGCAGTTATTGGTCGTGGATTTTGCGCGGCATGAGGTCGAATTTCTGCGTGAGCGCCACGCCCATCGCCGCCTTGGGTTTGAGCGAGTGGAGATTGAGGCACTGGCCGGGGCCGCATCCCTTAAACCGCTCGATTACCGCGAAATCCCCGCGCCAGAGGATCGCGGTGATGACGGATTAACCGTATCCTTATGGCTTTTCGAGAAGACCGTCTGAATATCTATAACCATTTGCGATAAACCTGGGCCATGTTTCGCGCCAAGACCTGCACGAAATATGGCGCTTGGTGATTCAAGATAATCGCAATGCGCTTTAATGGGGATAACGAGCATGTGGCAATTCTGGGTGGATCGTGGTGGCACCTTCACTGACCTTGTAGGCCGTGCGCCGGATGGGACGCTGCATACGCATAAGCTGCTGTCAGAAAACCCCGAACAATACACCGATGCCGCCGTGCAGGGCGTGCGCGACCTGTTGGGATTAGGCGCGGATGATGCGCTGCCCCAAGGGACGGTCGAGGCCGTAAAAATGGGCACGACCGTCGCGACCAATGCCCTATTGGAGCGGAAAGGCGACCGGACGTTACTGCTGATTACGCAAGGTCTCGGTGATCTGCTGCGCATTGGGTATCAGAATCGGCCCGCCCTTTTCGATTTGGATATCACATTGCCGGAATTGCTCTATGAGCGGGCGGCGGAAGTGATCGAACGGCTGGATGCGCAGGGCGCGATCGTCACGGAATTGGACGAGGAAACGGCGCGCACGGCGCTGCAAGCGGCCTATGATGATGGGATACGGGGCGTTGCGATTGCCTTCATGCATGCCTATCTCAACCCTGACCATGAAGAGCGGGTAGCAAGGATTGCCCGCGAGATCGGCTTTACGCAGGTCTCCACCTCAAACCGTACCTCGCCGCTGATAAAGTTGGTGGGGCGGGGCGATACGGCGGTGGTCGATGCGTATCTGACGCCGATTCTCAGCCGGTATGTCGAGCAGGTCCGCTCGGCACTCGATCCGGCGGGGCATGGCGAAACGCGGCTGATGTTTATGCAGTCGAATGGCGGGTTGACCGATGCGTCGCTGTTTCAGGGTAAAGATGCGATCTTGTCCGGCCCCGCTGGCGGCGTGGTTGGGATGGTTAAGACGGCGGAGCTGGCCGGGTTTGACCGGATCATTGGCTTTGACATGGGCGGCACCAGCACGGATGTGACCCATTATGCGGGCGAGTACGAGCGAAGCTTTGAGACGGAGGTTGCGGGCGTACGGATGCGCGCGCCGATGATGAATATCCACACGGTTGCCGCCGGGGGCGGGTCAATCCTCAGCTATCGCGATGGCCGCTATCAGGTTGGGCCAGAGAGCGCGGGCGCGAATCCCGGCCCCGCCTGTTATCGACGCGGCGGGCCACTAACCGTGACCGATTGCAATGTGATGCTTGGCAAGCTGAATCCCGATCATTTTCCGGCGGTCTTCGGCCCGAATGCCGATGAACGGTTGGACGCCGACGCGGTGCGCGCGAAGTTTGACGTTTTGGCGGCGGAGATTGCGGAAGCAACCGGGGATGCGGCGCTGTCTCCCGAAGAGACGGCGGAAGGCTTCCTGCGCATTGCGGTCGAGAATATGGCCAATGCGATCAAGAAGATCAGCGTTCAGCGCGGCTATGACGTGACGAAATACACGCTCAATTGCTTTGGCGGGGCAGGGGGGCAGCATGCTTGTCTGGTTGCCGATGCGTTGGGGATGGAGCGGGTATTCCTTCACCCCTTCGCGGGCGTTCTGAGCGCCTATGGCATGGGGTTGGCCGATATCCGCGCACTGCGCGAGCGCCAGATCGATCGCCCCGTCTCGGCCAATCTGGATGCCATTATCGCGGAGATGGCGAATGATGCCCGTGCGGAGGTTGCTTCACAGGGGATCAATACCGAGGCTGTTACCGTACTGGCGCGTGTGCATTTGCGCTATGATGGTTCGCATCAGGCGCTAGAGGTTGCCGCAGGGACCGAGGCCGAGATGGTTGCGCGGTTTGAAGATGCCCACCGTGCGCGATATGGCTTTGCCGCCGGAAACCGGGCGCTGACGGTCGAGATGCTGTCCATCGAGGCCATTGGCACCGCCGATGAAATCGCCGATACGCATACGCTCGAAGAAAGCACGACCCCGGAGCCGCTGGCCACCGTCTCGCTGCGCTCCGCAGGCATCCGCCGCGATTGCCCCCTCTATGACCGTGACCAGATGACCCCCGGTCAGAGGGTTGACGGCCCCGCCATAATCACCGAACGCACGGGCACGAATATCGTCGAGGATGGCTGGTGCGCGCGGGTCAATGGCTATGGCCACCTCGTCATGGAGCGGGTTGTGCCGCTGAAACGCGCCGAAGCGGTCGGGACCAGCGCCGATCCGGTCATGCTAGAGGTATTCAACAACCTGTTCATGTCTATCGCGGAGCAGATGGGCGCGACATTGGAGAACACCGCCTATTCGGTGAATATCAAGGAGCGGCTGGATTTCTCCTGCGCGCTGTTCGATGCGACCGGTGATCTTGTGGCCAATGCCCCCCATGTCCCCGTGCATCTGGGGTCAATGAGCGAGAGTGTGCGCAAGGTCATCGCGTTGAATCCCGGCATGGGCAAGGGGGATAGCTTTATGCTGAACGCCCCCTTCAATGGCGGCACCCACCTACCCGACGTTACCGTCATTACGCCAGTCTTCGATGAGGCGGGCGATAACGTGCTGTTCTTTGTCGGGTCGCGCGGCCATCATGCCGATATCGGCGGGCGTACGCCTGGTTCGGGGCCGCCGGACTCGAAGCATATCGAAGATGAAGGCGTCGTGATTGACAATTTCACGCTGGTCAAGGGCGGCACGCTGCGCGAGGCCGAAACCCGCGCCCTCTTTGCCTCCGGCAAATACCCGTGTCGCAACATCGATCAGAACATGGCCGATCTCGAAGCACAGATAGCCGCCAACGCAACCGGCGTGCGCGAAGTAGGGCGGATGATCGACACTTTCGGGCTGGACGTTGTTCAAGCCTATATGCGCCATGTGCAGGATAATGCCGAAGCGAGCGTGCGCCGGGTGGTCGAGACGCTGGGCGAGGGTGACTATACCTATCCGATGGATGAAGGCTGTCACATACAAGTTGCCGTGCGTGTGGACCGCGAGAAAGGCGAAGCCACGGTCGATTTCACTGGCACATCGCCGCAGCAAGAGGGCAATTATAACGCGCCGCTCGCCGTCTGCCACGCCGTCGTCCTCTATGTTTTCCGCACGTTGGTTGGCGCGGCCATTCCACTCAATCAGGGATGTCTTAAACCGCTGAAGATCATTGCGCCGGAAGGCACAATGATTAATTGCCAGTATCCGGCAGCGGTGATCGCGGGCAATACCGAGGTGTCGCAAGCCATGTGCAACTGCCTCTATGGCGCGCTGCACACCATGGCCGGGTCACAGGCGACAATGAATAATTTCATCTGGGGCAACGATATCTACCAGAATTACGAGACGATCTGTGGCGGTACTGGCGCGGGGCCGGGCTTTGATGGGGCGAGCGCGGTTCATAGCCACATGACCAATACCCGTCTCACGGACCCCGAAGTGCTGGAGCAACGATTCCCTGTGCGGGTTGAGGAATTCTCTATCCGCCACGGGTCGGGCGGCGTCGGCAAATGGACGGGCGGCAATGGCATTACACGCCGCCTACGCTATCTCGAAGAGATGACCACGACTGTTTTGACCGGCCATCGAATCGTCCCGCCTTTCGGCGTGGATGGCGGCGAGCCGGGTGAGGTCGGCGCGAATATTGTTGAGCGGGTGGACGGATCGCGTGAGATCCTACGCAGCAACGATGAGGCGCAGATGGGTATCGGCGATGTCTTCGAGATGCGCACTCCGGGTGGGGGTGGCTGGGGCAAGGCTGGCTGACCAGATTAGTCAATTTTTGCAACTTATGGTGATGTAAAAAGGGCCAAGGGGTATAATTCAAGCAAATGGGCTAACGCTATTAAGCCACAATTCGCAAATTTATCGCAGGATTGGAGGAACAGCGTTTCACCCACAGGACGATTCCCCATGGCCCACCCCCCTTCTTCCGAATCGACGACCGGCTCTCAATCTAAGGGTGCAGCCCATGATCGGGCCGTCGATCTATTGATGGAAGATCGCGCCATGGTCGCGCAATTGCTGCACGAACATCAGATCCTCAAGGAAGCCATCGAACACAGCCCGACCGCCTGCTGCGTCTACGATACTGACGAGCGCCTGTTGGTCTGGAACCCGATGTACGAAACGCTGCATAAGGACACATTCGGCGAGAATATCACCGGTATTCGTACTGGCGACCTGCGTTATCCCGACATGATCCGTCGCCAGATCGAGGCGAGCCATCCCGTCGAGGAGGTAGAAGACAAGATCGCCCAGCGCGTTGCGGCCCATCGTAATGCTGACGGCACGCCTTGGGATCGTGATTACGGTGAGCATGGTGTTTTTCGCGTCTATAAATACGGCCTGCCCAGTGGGGCGGTTGCCGGAACCGCCGTATCCGTTACCGAGGTCAAAGCGCGTGAAGCTGAACTTGTCCATGCCCGTGAGATGGCCGAAGAGGCCGAACGCGCGAAGACAGAATTCCTCGCCAATATGAGCCATGAAATCCGCACGCCGATGAATGGGATCATCGGTATGGTCCAGCTTTTGGCGAACTCGTCACTCGACCGCAAGCAGCGCATGTATACCGACGTTATCGCCCGCTCCGGCGAGGCACTAATGACGATTATCAACGATATTCTCGACCTGTCGAAGATCGAAGCAGGCCAAATATCGCTCTACCCCGAATCCTTCGACTTGGCCGATGCGTTGGAGGATGCCGCCGCCCTGTTTGCCGCCGCCGCCAACGACAAGAATATCGACCTTATTGTCCGCGTGGATGCCAGCCTGCCCCGCCGTATGATCGGTGATGCGGGTCGCCTGCGTCAGGTTGTGAGCAACCTGTTGAGCAATGCGATTAAATTTACCGATGCAGGCCATGTCTTCCTCGACCTTGCCGGGTCATTGTCGCATCGCGAAGATGGCCGTGAAATCGCCTCTCTGGTTCTCTCCGTGCAGGATACCGGTGCGGGAATGTCGGAAGAAGTCTGCAAGACAATCTTCGACAAATTCACGCAAGGCGATGCATCGGCAACCCGTAGGCATCAAGGCACCGGCCTTGGCCTTTCTATCGTTTCTGGCATTATCGGCGCGATGGAAGGTTCTGTCTCGGTCGATAGCATCGAAAGCGTTGGCACCACCTTCACCGCAAAACTCGACCTGCCCGTTGATGTGTGCCGCACGATGCGCAGCGCGCGGCAGGATTTGCATGGTAAGCGCATCGTGGTGGTGGATGTTACCGCTGCACGTCGCACGATCCTGATCGAAAAGCTGACCGCATGGGGCTTTGAGGCCGCCGCCTGCTCTGATGAGCGCGAAGCTCAAGCATTGCTAAACCGGATGCGCGACCTCGGCACGCCCGCAGATATGGCGATTGTCGGTGATCTGAACCGTTTGGGCGATGGCGGTGCCTCTTTCCTCGAACTCTTGCATGAAAGCGGTGAAACACGCCTTCCCGTTGTAACGCTCGCGTGTTTGAGCAGGGTTATGGACGTATCGGAGAAGGAAGACCCGCTGATCGTGGCCACGGTCACGCGGCCCGTGCGTTCAACGCATCTGCTCACTGCGCTGGAAAACGGGCTGACGATGCCGTTCCCCACACATGTGGCCGAAGAAGCGGAAGAAGCCGAGGATGAGGACGATGGCGATATACTGGACGCTATTGAGCCGAGCGCCGAAGACGTTGTCGTGGAACCGGTCGCAGAAGCCACTGTTCCAGACCCTTCTGAAGAACTGGTCGTCATCAAAACCGCACCGGCCCTATCAGAGCCTACCCCTGAGCCAACCGAGCCGGAGCCTGCGCCCGTGCTGGAGCGGACTAACAGTCAAGTTGATATCCTCATCGCCGAGGATAACGAGATCAACCAATTCCTAATCGACGAAATCCTACGTAGCACCGAGTATAGTTTTCGCATCGTCGACAATGGCGAGAAGGCCGTTCAGGCATGGCGTGATTACGCGCCGCGCCTGATCCTGATGGATGTGTCCATGCCGGTCATGGGCGGGATCGAAGCTTGCGAGGCAATCCGTGAACAGGAACACGGTATCCGCACCCCCATTGTTGCCGTGACGGCCCATGCCCTGCGCGGTGATCGTCAGCGGTGTATGGATGCGGGGATGGATGATTACCTGTGCAAGCCCGTCTCGCCCAAAAGTGTTACTGCCATGGTCACACGCTGGATTAATGCCGGGGCGCTCGAAAAAAGCGCATAATGCTCGTGTTTGTGAAAAAATGCTTGCAAATTTCATAGAGGTGAAGGAACGATCCTATCCATGGATGGATCGCACCCCCTTTCTACGTCTCGTTTAGGCACTGACCTGCGCGCTTTGCGGCGCAGCCGGGGGACGACGCTGGCTGATCTCGCGGCACAGATAGACCGCTCGGTCGGCTGGCTCAGTCAGGTTGAGCGCGGGCTGTCGGACCCGTCCATTGATGATCTGCGACGCCTTGCCGGGGCGTTTGGCGTGTCCATCGGTTTCTTCTTTCAGAATGACGATGCCCCTGAAGACGAGCGCGGCCATGTGGTGCGCGCCGCTAACCGGCGCACGCTGGGCGATCCGGTGGCCGGGTTGGCCGAGGAAATGCTCTCCCCCGATTTGGGCGGTGCGTTCGAGATGTTGCGCTCGACCTTTGCTCCGGGGGCCGAACTGGCCGAAGCCCAGACCCGCGATACCGAAGAAGCAGGCTATGTCATCTCTGGCACGCTCGACCTGTGGATTGGGGAGCGCCTGTTCACCCTAACCCCCGGTGACAGCTTTCGTTTTGCGGGCGAACCGTACCGCTGGCGCAACCCCGGCACCGAGGAGGCGGTCGTCATCTGGACGATCACCCCGCCGGTGTATTGAAGCAGGGGCAGGTATGATCGAAACTCTTCTTGCCTTTGACATAGCCACAATCGCCACCTTCCTCGTGGCGTGTTTGGTGCTGGCTCTGACGCCCGGTGCCGACATGATGTTCACTATAGCGTCTGGGGCAGCCGGGGGGGCGCGTGCCGGTGCCGCAGCGGCAGTTGGCATTTCGATGGGTTCGCTGGTGCATTCGGTTCTGGCGGCCATTGGGCTGGCCGCTCTGATTGCGACGCATCCAATGGCTTACGAAGCGATTCGTTGGGCGGGGGTCGCGTATCTGATCTTTCTCGCCGTGCAGATGTGGCGTGCCGATCCGCATGTAGAGCATATGGAAGGCACAGCTTTGATGCGGCGGGCATTCAAGCGTGGTTTTCTCACGAACATCTTGAACCCGAAAGTTGCGCTCTTCGTACTCGCTTTTCTCCCGCAGTTTACCGACCCGACCATTGGCCCGCTGTGGCAGCAGATCGTCCTTCTCGGAGTGATGCTAGCGGTTTTCGATGGGACACTTTACGTCGCACTTGGTGTGCTTGCGGGATATTTCGGTGATGGTATCCGGCGCGGCGCAGGCATCATGAACAAATTTGCAGCACTCATATTCGGCGGCCTCGCGGTGCGCCTCGCAGTGAACTAGGAGCTATCCCATGGCTGAACTTCCCTCCCACGCGCGCGTGGTCATCATCGGTGGTGGCGCGGTTGGCGCGTCGTCGCTCTATCACCTTGCCAAAGCGGGGTGGACCGATTGCGTGCTGCTTGAAAAGAACGAGCTGACCGCCGGGTCCACATGGCATGCCGCCGGGAATATCCCCAATTTTTCCGGTAATTGGGGGGTGATGAACATCCAGCGGTATTCGACCGAGCTTTATCGCAAGCTTGGGGAAGAAGTCGATTATCCGATGAACTACAATGTCACGGGTTCGGTTCGCCTCGCGCATTCCAAGGAGCGGATGCTGGAATTCGAGCGGGCCATCGGCATGGGTAAGGCGCAAGGTCTGAATATGGAGATGTGCTCCAATGATGATCTGAAGAACCACTATCCGTATCTGGAGACCCACGACCTCGCGGGTGGTCTTTATGATCCCTATGACGGCGATATGGACCCTTCGCAGCTAACCCAAGCCTTTGCCAAGGGCGCGCGGGATATGGGAGCAAAGATCGTGCGCTTCTGTCCCGCCACGGGGGTACGCAGGGAAAACGATGAGTGGGTGATTGAGACGCCGAAGGGCGAGATTCGCTGTGAATACGTGGTGAATGCCGCCGGGTATTATGCCCGCGAGGTCGGCAAATGGTTCGGGCGCGACGTGCCGATGGTGGTGATGAGTCACCAGTATATGCTGACCGATGAAATCCCCGAACTCGAAGAATGGACGAAGGCGAATGGCGGCAAGCTGCCCCTGCTGCGCGATGTGGATTCGTCCTATTATCTGCGTCAGGAAAAGACTGGCCTGAACCTCGGCCCTTATGAGCGCAACTGTGTGGCGCATTGGGTCGAGCCTAATGATCCGATGCCCGATGATTTCAGCTTCCAGCTCTATCCCGATGATCTGGAGCGACTCGAATGGTATATTGAGGATGCGATGGCGCGTGTGCCGCTGCTCGGCACTGCTGGCGTCAACAAGGTCATCAATGGACCGATTCCCTACACGCCTGATGGCAACCCGCTGATCGGACCCATGCCCGGCGTGCCCAACGCATTTGAAGCTTGCGTCTTTACCTTCGGCATCGCGCAGGCGGGCGGGTCAGGTAAGGTGCTGGCTGAATGGGTGACGGAAGGGGCGACGGAGTGGGATATGTGGTCGGTCGATCCGCGCCGCTTTACCGGATTCTGCGATGACGATTACAATCTGGCCAAGGCCAAGGAAATCTACGGCCATGAATACGCAATCCACTTCCCCCGCCATGCATGGCCCGCAGGGCGCGACAAAAAACTGTCGCCTGTGCATGACCGGATCGTGGCGCGCGGTGGTCAGATGGACGCTTATAACGGCTGGGAGCGGGCGAATTGGTTCGCGCAGGACGGCGACGATACCAGCGAGGATGCGACTCAGACGTGGAGCCGGGAAGGGCCGTGGCTGCCCCGTATCCGTGAGGAATGTCATGCCGTGCGTGACGCCGCCGGTATCCTCGATCTGCCCGGTTTTTCGCGTTATCGCGTGAAGGGCGAGGGGGCCGCCGAATGGCTACGCGGTCTTGTTACTGGTGGTTTGGCCAAACCGGGGCGCATTGGTCTGTTGTATTTCGCCGATGAAGGCGGGCGGATCATCACCGAAATGTCGATCCTGCGGTTGGAGAAAGATTCCTTCTTCCTCATCACGGCGGCGGGCGCGCAATGGCATGACCGCGACTGGTTGTTGAAGCATCTGCCCGACGGCTCGCCCATCGAGATCACGGATATCACTGAAGATTTCACCTGCCAGATTTTGGCGGGACCAAAATCGCGCGATATTCTGGCGGCGGTGACGAATGCTGACCTGACAGCGGGTTGGTTGACCCACCAAACGGCGCAGATCGCGGGCAAGTATTGCCAGTTGGTGCGGGTTAGCTTTGCCGGGGAGTTGGGCTGGGAAATCCACACGATGACCAGCGATACGGCAACGGTGTATGATGCGGTGATGGCGGCGGGGGAGCCGATGGGCCTCAAACCCTTTGGCATGTTCGCACTCGACAGCCTACGCATCGAGAAAGGTTATCGCGCTTGGAAGGGAGATCTTTCCACCGATTATACGGTGCTTGAGGGCGGTTTGGAGCGGTTCGTGCGCTGGCAGAAGGATGGTTTTGTTGGCAAGGCGGCGCTGGAAGCACAGAAGCAGCAAGGCGTGAAGCAGCGTTTTGCGACGCTGGTGGTCGAGGCAAATGGCTATGACGCGCCTTATATGTCGAATGTCTGGAAGGGCGATGAGATTGTCGGTGCGACCACTTCCGGCGCATGGGGCCATCGCGTCGATAAATCCATCGCGCTAGGGATGCTGCGCACGGATATGGCGGAACCGGGTACTCAGGTCGAAGTTGAGATATTCGGCGCGCGGTATCCGGCCACGGTGCAGAAGGATGAGCCGCTCTGGGACCCGGAAAATGCGCGGTTGAAGGCGTAACTTCCACCCCCACAAAAACCACTATACCCCGGCACGACCGGGGTATCCATTCCGCGCTAACAGCAGAGTATGCGGTCAGAAGCCTACGATAATTGATGAATGGATTCCCGCCTTTGCGGAAAGGACACCACTGGCTCTTATCGCTGACTTCTTCACCGCTATCATCGGATTTGTTCCGGTGATCCATATGTCAGCGATATCAGATAGATGATCTCTCGGAACAGGCCCGAGGGTGACAAGTATAAAACGGTCAATATTGAATTTCGTTGGTATCACACTCGAAGGAACCATCCCATGCCCACCCTATCCCCCCGTATCCAGAACATCGTCACTGGCGCCGATGATGGTTGGGGTGTGCAGGAAAAGGCGCGTGAGATGGAGTTGGCGGGGCGTAATGACATCATCATGCTGACGATGGGCGACCATGATTTCCCGACCGCCAAGCCAATCCGTGAAGCCTGCGCCGCTGCGTTGGCTACCGGGCGCACGGGGTATGGATCGATCCATGGGATCGTGCCGCTGCGAAAACAGATCGCCAAGCGCGCGGTCCCGGTCCACGGTATAGAGATCGACGCCGAACACATCGTTGTGTCAATGGGCGGGCAAGCCGCGCTGTTTGCCGCCGGTATGGCCTGCCTTGATCCGGGCGATGAGGCCATTGTGATCGAGCCGTATTATGCCACCTATGAACAGACGATCCGTGCGGCGGGGGGCGTGCCGGTCACGATTATGACCAGTGCCGACCGGGGCTTTCAACCCGATACGGAAACCCTACGCGCGGCCATCACGCCGCGCACGCGCATGATCCTATGTAATTCGCCCAATAACCCCTCAGGTGCGGTCTATACGCGCGAGACTCTGGAGGGGATCGCCGCCCTGTGCATCGAACATGACCTGTGGCTGATATCGGACGAGGTGTATCACTCCCAAGTCTACGAGGCCGCGCATCTTAGCCCCGCCAGCCTACCGGGAATGCGCGAGCGCACGTTCATCGTGGATTCCATGTCGAAATCCCATGCCATGACAGGCTGGCGTTCTGGCTGGATTATCTGTCCAAATATGGACGCCGCGAATTGCATCATCGACCTGTTTCTGACCAGTGCCTATGGCCTTGCCCCCTTCATCCAACTCGCCATGCGCGCCGCATTGGCGGGGGGCAAGGGGCCAGAACACGAGATCGCACAGAAATATCGCTTTCGCCGCGACCGCGCCGTTGAGGCGCTCGCCCGGTCGAAGCGGCTGAAGATTCATCCGCCCGAAGCGGCCATGTATGTGTTGATGGATTTGCGCCATTTCGTGACCGACGCCGAACGCTTCGCCTATGCGTTGCTGGAGGAAACCGGCGTTGCCGTCATGCCGGGGGAAAGCTTTGGTGCATCCGCTGCGGGGCATATCCGCATTAGCCTGACGGCCCCCGAAGAAAAACTCGTAGAAGCCTGTAATCGTATCGCGGCCTTTGCCGATACATGGAGTGAAGCATGACCGATATCGTTCTTCTCGATGGGGGTATGGGGCAGGAGCTTATCCGCCGATCCCCCGATGCTGTCACTTCGCTATGGGGTGCAGTGGTCATGCGCGACCATCCGCATCTGGTGCAGGGGTTGCACGAAGATTTTATCCGGGCGGGGGCGAAGGTGCTGACGCTCAACACCTATTCGCTAACCCGTCCGCGCCTTGCCATGAAAAGCGCGCCTGACTTGTTTGAGCCGATGCTGGCAAAGGCGGGCGAATTGGCCTTAGCGGCAGTGAATGCGACCGGGGCCGATGTGGCCATCGCGGGCGGCCTACCGCCCCTCGTCGGTAGCTATCATCCCGACACGGTGTTGCCAGTTGATGAGGCAGCCAAGCAATTCGCCGAGATTGTGGCACATCAGGCTGATTATGTGGATTATTTCCTTTGCGAAACGATGTCTTCGATCAAGGAAGCGCAGGGGGCGCTGGCGGGCGCGGCAACGGCGGGCAAGCCGATTTGGCTGTGCCTGACTACCGATGATGATGACGGTTCGGTCCTGCGCTCTGGCGAGAAGCTGACAGATGCCATTGAGGCAGTGAAGGGCGCGCCACATCTGGCCGCGATCCTCATCAATTGTACCCGCCCCGAAGCGGTGGATCAGGGCATCGGCCTACTGGCAGGATGCGGGCTAGCCTATGGTGCCTTTGCAAACGGGTTCACCAATATCGCCGAGGACTACACCCCCGGCTCGACTGTAACAAAACTCTCGACCCGTACCGATCTGACCCCCGATGTCTATGCGGATTTTGCGATGGGCTGGGTGGAAGCGGGAGCCACCATCATCGGCGGTTGCTGTGAAGTCGGCCCCGCCCATATTGCCACGCTTGCCCAACGCCTTGAAAGCGCGGGCCATCATATTGTGAAAGCACCATAAAAATGATATGCTTTCACTTTTCTGGAGATATGAAAGCACGGGGGCAGCTATGTCCGTCTTGACGATCCGCAATGTCGATGAGGCGGTAAAATCGGCATTAGAAGTGCGGGCAAAGGAGGAAGGGGTATCGCAATCCTCTCTCGCCCGACGTTTGCTGGCCGATAGTCTCGGTGTAAAAGTGAAGAAACGTAATCTGCGTGGTCTAGGCGAACGGCTATTTACAGAGGAGCAGCGTCGGGAACTCGCCAAGATTGACGGGCAGAAACCGTGTTTTGCCGATGAAGAACTCGATCATTTTATGGCAGAAGAAGACGAGCGTATCGCGGAAGAAGTAGCGAAACTAAAGAAGCTTGGCGGCACATGAGCGCCTTGCTTCTCGATACCGGAATACTGGTTGAAATCCTTGCCGTGCCAGAGGCTTCATTCGTACCTAGCCGCATTTTCGATGTGATTGATACGGCGGATCGTGTCGCCCTGAGCGTCGCCAGCATCTACGAGATTAATCAGAAGACCAAGATCGGAAAGCTGACGACCAACCTTATCGACCAGATCATCATGGATGAAATCCAGGGCGAAGGAATCGAGATATTGCCACTATCTGCTCTGGTAATGGCGCAGGCCGCATCATTGCCTTGGCTATACAAAGGGCGTGAGCATCGGGATCCTTTCGATCGAATGCTCGCCGCAACCGCCATAAGTGAAACATTGACTATCGTAAGCGTGGACCCCGCCTTCGACGCGCTCAATATCGATCGTATTTGGACCTGACCTATGAGGAACCGACCATGACCGCCCCCATCCCCTCCCACGCCCGCGCCGTTATTATTGGGGGCGGAGTCGTTGGCTGTTCCGTGGCCTATCACCTGACCAAACTGGGCTGGAAGGACGTGGTGCTGCTGGAGCGCAAGCAACTGACCTGCGGCACGACATGGCATGCCGCCGGGTTGATCGCGCAGCTCCGCGCGACGCAGAACATGACGCGGTTGGCGAAGTATAGTCAGGAACTCTACGGCACACTGGAGGAGGAAACGGGCACCGCTACAGGCTTCAAACGAGTAGGTTCGATCACGGTCGCCCTGACCGACGAGCGGATGGAGGAGTTGCGGCGGCAACTGTCGATGGCGCGGGCCTTTGGGGTTGAGGTCGATGAAATCTCGCCCAATGAAGTCAAAGAACGCTACGAGCATCTGAATATCGATGGCGTGGTCGGGGGTGTCTATCTGCCCAAAGATGGACAAGGCGACCCCGCCAACATCGCCCATGCGCTGGCTAAGGGCGCGCGGATGCGTGGCGCGAAGGTCATTGAGGGTGTGAAGGTCACGGGCATCGACCGCGAGGATGGCCGCGTGACGGGTGTACAGACTGACAAGGGCGCGATTACCGCTGATTACGTGGTAAACTGTGGCGGCATGTGGGGCCGCGAGGTCGGGTTGATGGCCGGGGTGAACGTGCCGCTACAGGCTTGTGAACATTTCTATATCGTCACCGAAGCTATCGACGGGCTGAAGCAACTGCCTGTCCTGCGCGTGCCGGACGAATGCGCGTATTACAAGGAAGATGCGGGCAAGATGCTGCTTGGTGCGTTTGAGCCGAATGCGAAACCGTGGGGCATGGATGGCATCCCCGACGATTTCTGCTTTGATCAATTACCTGAAGATTTCGATCATTTTGAGCCGATTCTGGAAAGCGCCGTCAATCGCCTGCCGATGTTGGGCGAAGCGGGGATTCATACGTTTTTCAATGGGCCAGAGAGCTTTACGCCCGATGACCGCTATCTGCTTGGCGAAGCGCCGGAATTGCGCAATTTCTATGTTGCGGCGGGGTTCAACTCGGTCGGTATCCAGTCCGCAGGCGGCGCAGGCATGGCGCTGGCACAGTGGATGGAGGATGGTGAAGCCCCCTTCGACCTGTGGGATGTGGATATCCGCCGGATGCAGCCGTTCCAGAATACCAAGCATTATCTGGTCGAGCGCGCCAAGGAGGCGCTTGGCCTGCTCTATGCCGACCACTTTCCCTATCGCCAGTTTGAGACAGCGCGCGGCCTACGCCGCTCTCCCCTGCACGCGCAGATGGAGGCCGCTGGGGCGGTGTTCGGCGAGGTGACTGGTTGGGAGCGCCCGAACTGGTTTGCCAATGAAGGGCAGGAGCGCAAATACGAATATAGCTGGGGTCGCCAGAACTGGTTCGCCAATGCCGCCGCTGAGCATAAGGCGGTGCGCGAAGATGTGGGCCTGTTCGATATGTCGAGCTTTGGCAAATTGCGGGTCGAGGGAGCCGATGCCGAGGATGTGTTGCAGCGGCTCTGCGGGAACGATGTGGCGGTGGAGCCGGGCAAGATCGTCTATACTCAATGGCTGAATCAGAAGGGTGGGATTGAAGCGGATGTGACCGTCACGCGGCTGGCCAGCGACAGCTTTATCGTCGTCACCCCCGCCGCTACGCCCCAGCGCGATATTGCATGGGTCAAGCGCCAGATGCCCGATTCCGCCCGCTGTGCCGTGCTCGACATAACGGCGATGGAATCGGTCATGGTCGTCATGGGGCCGCGCGCGCGCGACATTCTGCAACCTCTCATCAGCGCAGACCTCTCCAATGATGCCTTCCCCTTCGGCACGATGCAGGAAGTCGAGTTCGGCATGGCTCGCATTCGCGCCCATCGCGTCACCTATGTCGGCGAGTTGGGCTGGGAGTTGTATGTCAGCGCTGATATGGCCGGGTATGTCTACGAACGACTGATGAAAGCGGGGGCGATCAAGCATTGCGGCCTACATGTTCTTGATTCTTGCCGCATGGAAAAGGCGTTCCGCCATTATGGCCATGACATCACCGACGAAGATCATGTGGTCGAGGCGGGTCTGGGCTTTGCAGTGAAGACCGATAAGCAACCCTCAAAATTCGGCGATTTCTTCGGGCGCGATGCTGTGCTGCGCAAGAAACAGGAAGGTGTTTCGCGGCGGATGATCCAGTTCATGCTGAACGATCCCGAACCGCTCCTCTACCACAATGAGCCAATCTTGAGGGGCGGCGAGATCGTCGGTCATTTGACCAGCGGCAATTACGGCCACCATCTTGGCGGAGCCATGGGCCTCGGCTACGTGCCCTGCGCCGCGCCGGGCGAGAAGGGATCAGAAATGCTGGCCGATACCTACGAGATCGAGGTGGCAGGCAAGCGCGTAGCGGCAACAGCCAGTCTGAAGCCGATGTATGACCCGAAATCGGAGAGGATGAAGGCGTAATCTTATTGTAAGCACGGTCAAAGACATAAATCGCTCCAGCTTTTATCTCCAGATCGCCACACACTTTGCTGTCATAAAAGCGTGCAGGCGTAATCTAGAACCAAACAGGCGCTCTGGCATCCGAATCGAGCATCAGATGCAGCTTGATCGCGCTGTTGTTTGATCGGTAACGCAACGACCGGTGTGTCTTCGCGAAAAGGTCAATGGTCGTGCTGTCGAGAAGGCGGATCACACTCCCGATCTGCCTGTCATCTTTACCGACCATATCCGCGAGAAGCAGATTCAGAATGCCCTCGAACACCGCCGTCGGGCGCGCCTTCATCGCATCCGCCACCCGGCGCGCATCCATGACCACGACGGGCAGTCCAAGCGCCTTCAGCGACCGTGCCAACCATAGCGTCGTCGAGCCGGTTTCCAAACCGAGCCGCTCGATCTTTCCAGACCAACGCTGAACAGTCTCAGCGATCATCTCAGGGTGCGTGTCCGAAATCCCCTGCCACGCAGTCTTCCAATCATCCCCAACAACACAGATCGCCGTCGTCTTGAGACTCACACCCAGTCCAACATAATATCCCATCGCTGCTCTCCTTTCAGGTTTTACCACCAGAGAGCTTCTAATCTCTC
>CALFVD010000085.1 GCA_937928005.1 uncultured Neomegalonema sp.
CCTGGGCGCGATCACATGGCAGACCTTGGGCTGGTTCATATCGGTTTCAATGATCCTGCTTGGTATGCAGAAACTTCGGGATATCGAGGGTTTTTCCACGATGTTCCTCAACTACGATCTGCTGGCCCGGAAATGGGTGCCGTATGCGTATATCTATCCGTGGGTGGAGACTGGCGCAGGCATCTTGATGACGGGTATGCTGTTGACTTGGCTTGCTGCCCCTGCTGCATTGGTCGTCTCAACCATCGGCGCATGGAGCGTGTTCAAAGCTGTCTATCTCGACAAGCGCGAACTCAAATGCGCCTGCGTCGGCGGCGGCTCAAACGTGCCGCTTGGTTTTGTCAGTCTCACAGAAAATCTTGCAATGATGGGAATGTCCATCGTCATGCTTTGGATTCTGATCGGCTAGGATTCTTGGTTTCACAGGCGCTCAAGTGGCGGACAGAGCCCAGAAATATTCTCCCGATCCCCAACCTCCCCGCTGATTTGCAGGCATCCGCCTCGCAAATCTGCCACGTGGCGAACGCGGGCGGGGGCGAGGCAATCTTATTCGATGGTAGTGGTGCGGCCCGCCGCGCGTGAGCGCGAGGACCCGGTGCCGTCTAATCGGGTTGCCCGAGGGGGAGGGCCGCGCCCTCCCCCTGAAGAGGGGCTGTCTGCCCCCTGCCCTACGGGCATTCCCTCGAGGATACTTGTGGCAAGATGAAAAGGTCAGTCCGGAAACATCACTGCAATCAACTCGTCAACATGAATGGCCTTCATGCCCGCTGCGCGCGGCCCCTCGATATCAGCGCGCGGCGTATCTCCGACAAACAGAACCCTGTCTGGAGCAACACATAAACCGTTCAGCACTGCCGCATAGATCGCAGGCTCCGGCTTGATCGCGCCAACCTTGCACGACAACACCTCAACATCCGGACGATCGGGCAACTTGCCTTGCAAGGTCTGCACGTAGTCACTGGCAAGGTTGGAACAAACGGCCAAGCGCAACCCCTTGGCACGCAGCCGCGCCCAGATATCCGCCAAGCCGGGCCGCATCTCGACCGATAGCATCTCGCCAAGCTGCCGATTCAACACATCTAGGAGCGCATACGGATCAACCTCGACCCCAAGCGCCTTCGGCCAGTCGGTGAAGGGCCTGTCTTCCCGCATAAGCCGGTGTTTCAGCTCGTGCCGCTTGTCCAGTGTCAGAGCCTTGAATAACGGGCGGAACGCCTGCTGCTTGTCGGTGATCTCGACCAGCGTTCCAAAGGCGTCGAAACACACCGCCTCGATCCCGTGAAAGACCGGCGGCAGATCAGTGACTGAGGCCGGGGTCACGGTCTATCTCCCTGTCAATTTCGCGCTCGGTTTCAACCTCCTGATCCTTCTCCTGGTCGCGGTCGTCCCCGACCTCGAGCTTTTCGCGTGGCTTGTTCAGCACGTCCTTCAGACGCTCGTTCACGGACGGCTTGCGGTCCTCGCGCCCGGTGTCGTCGCCAAGCTCCGGATCGCTGTGCCCGTCCAACTTGTGAACCGCCGCCTGGCCATCCCGGCCCGCATCCTTCTCCATGATCTCCTTCAAGCGCTCCCGCGCGTAGTTGCGGCCTTCGGGCCTCGGCGTGTCGTCCCGGTCCTCTGACCGGCCCACAACACGCGCCAACCGTTCCCGGAAATCCTCCCCTAGTCGTCCAGCTTCGCGGTCTTTCGCAGCCGCCGCCCTGAGCGCCGCAAGACCGGCAGACACACGCCCCTGCCCTGCGTCTCGTTCGGCTCCGTAGGTTTCCCGCGCGATGTCCAGCCGCTCGCGCATTTCGCGGAAGGCCGCGCGGGCCTGACGTGCCGCATGGACCACGGCCCCGCGCTCGGTGACAGGTTTGTATTCCCGGCCTTCGCGCTCGGCCATTGCCTTGGCGCGTCGTTCCATCGAGTTCGCCGCAGGCCCGAGCTTCAACTCCGGATCGCGATCCAGCTCCTCGGCGGTAAGGTCATCACCACTCTCCAGCGCCGCCTCCCGCTGCGCTTCGAGCGACCGGTGATCGACACGCTCGGCCTCGCCTGCCCGTTCCAAGGCGCGGTTCTGCAATTCGGCCCAGAGGCCGCGCATCTGCTCGATCTCGACGCCGCCGGTCTGCTTGGAGTCGAGAACCCGCGTTTTGGCCGTGAACCCTTCCGGCTCCAGCTTCCGGGTGGAGGTCAGAACGTGGGCGTGATGGTTGCGCTGATCCCCCTCACGGTGCGGTTCATGGATCGCTACATCGACGGCCACGCCGTAGCGGCTGACCAGCTCGTCGGCAAACTCACGGGTGATCTGCGAGCGGTCCTCGGCGCTGATCTCGGACGGCAGGGCCAGCTCCCATTCGCGGGCTGTGACGGAGTTGCGGCGGGTCTCACTGGCCTCAACCTCATTCCAGAGTTTCGAGCGATCCTGCGCCCAGGCCGGGGCATTTTCCGGGGTGAGGATGAAGGTCTCCTTGATGCCCTGCTTGCGGGTGTAATCATGAACACGGCCCTCGCGCTGGCATTCAATGCGCTCCCCGACACGATAGGCCGCTGCCGCTGTGGCGGTGCGCCCGGCGCTGCGTTTGATCGTCTTCACGGAGAGGTGGTAGCTGGCCATGCGCCCTCCCCTCGCCTGCGATGCAAACGCGCCCATGCGCCGGAGCTGATCCGTGCCGATGCCCTGACATTGGCAATCGGATAAGCCGTCTTTTCTCCGCAAGGCTGCGCCCGGAACCGGCGCGGTCTGATGGGAAAAGACAGCCCGGTTGAAGGGGTGCAACGCACC
>CALFVD010000086.1 GCA_937928005.1 uncultured Neomegalonema sp.
ATGCTGATATAGACGATAAAGACAATCACGGCATAGGAATAATGACTTCGATAGATTATGAAAAACCCATGAACAATAAAGGGCTTCAATTTCAATCAAACATTAAATATGAACTGGCCTCCCAACAATTTATTTTTATCAACCCTTATAGAAATGCAGAGTTCAACCGTGACTGGAATCTCGATCAAGTCAAAGCCTCCGATGAACATTTGGGTTCTGTCTCTTTAGGCCTTTCGGCCAACGATAAGTTTCAATTTAAGTATGGTCTTGACGCTTTTAGCAGACCTGGTTTTTTTAATGGATTCAAAAACGAACTTATTGGCTACTGGAAGAAAAATGGCTTCAATCTCGAGTGGAATTCTTCTTTGCTAAGTGCACGATCTTCTTTGTTAGAAAGTCAATATCTGCGTCCATATTTACATGCTTATAAATCTTTTTCAAGCCCCAAAAAGTGGACCCTAGGCGCTATTTTCCTTCAGGAAAAAAATGAAAAAAGAAGCAGCAATTCTAGTTTAAGAGAAGATAGTTTTCAATTTCAACAAGTGGATGTTTATCTTGAAAATCAGGATACTTCTTCCTTACATCACCACATCAATTTGACCAGAAGAACAGATTTTTTAGCGGCATCGGAGGATCTGGAATTGGCGAATTCTGCTTGGCAATTTTTGTACAAAGGGCACTGGCAAAAAGATAAAAGTTCCACCGTAAATTGGACTTTCAATTATCGAAATCTTGAAGTAGAACAAGCATTTGCCGAAAGGCAGAATTCAAAAGAAACTTACCTAGGTAGGATAGAATGGAATTTCAAACCAATGAAGGGTTTATTGACTGGTCTGAGTACCTATGAAATAGGTTCAGGTCAAGAAGCTAAAACAAGATTCAATTACCTCGAAGTGGAACCCGGGCAAGGAACTTTTCAATGGATTGATTACAATCAGGATAGTATTCAACAAGTCAATGAATTTGAAATTGCAGTCAATAGGGATCAAGCTCAATTCGTGCGATTCAACCTCCCTACAAATGAATATATTCTAACTAATAGTGTGCTTTTCAACCAAAGCTTGAACATCAATCCGAGAATCCTTTTAGATGATGCTAAAGGAATCAAAAAAATGATTTCAAAGTTGTCCACACAATCCAATTTTAAGATCAACCAGAAAAACATGGATAGCCGTCCTCTATGGAATCCGCTAGCCTTGGATCTGGAGAATGAATCATTGATCAATGCAGCAGTTCTAGTAAGAAATGTCTTGTTTTTTCAACGGGCCAATAGAAAATTTAACGCCTATTTAGGGTCGAATGTCATTAAAAATAAAATTAATCTTGATGTGGGTAGTCAAGGAAGTGAAACCAATGAACAGTTTTTGCACTATGAACTTAGGATCACAGAAAAACTAAACCACATTAATGAACTCACAAAAGGTATTTTTTCGAATAGGTCAAACTTTTTTCTTTTGAAGAATTTCGATCTAGCATATTGGGGGCTTTCTCCCAGTTTAAAATTTCTTGTCAGCCAGCAGATAAATGCTGAACTCTCTTACAACCTTTCGGAAAGTAAAAATGTCTATGAAGGTAGTGATGAAAAGTTTGAGAAAAATCAGCTGGGCATTTCATTCAATTATCAGCAAAAAATTGATTTTTCAATAAGTGGAGGTTTTTCATACGCTTCGGTAAATTTTACAGGAAACCAAAATGGACCTGTGGCTTTTCAGATGCTGGATGGGCTTCGAAGAGGTAAGAATTACCTCTGGAATTTGCAGCTAAATAAGAACATCGCTAAGAACCTAATTCTAAGCTTAAATTATGAAGGCCGTAAAACAGGCTTGTTGAATCTGGTCCATTTGGGTGATATTCAGCTAAAAGCGTCTTTTTAAAGAATTATTCAATCATTTCGCCTAATAGTCAGCTATTCGATAATTAATAAAAGAATTTAAATTTATCTTTGGTAAAACATCTAAAATCTTAAAAATGAAGATCTATTTTACATTATTCCTTTCTTTAATTTTTGGTCTTTCAATTCTCAGCGCTCAAGACGGAGCGAACTTCTGGAAATCGGTTGATGAGTCACAAATAAGTGTTCCAAAAAACAAAACCTACGATGCACCTCCAACAGAAGTTGAGCATTTTAAGTTCGATGTTGAAGCATTAAGAAAAGTGCTTCAAAAAGCACCGATGGAATATACCGAAGAAGCAAAAAGCAGAAACCTATTGGTTGACTTCCCATTAATGAATGGTGAGTTTGAAACTTTTGCTGTTGTTGAGTCTCCGGTTTTCGCGCCCGAGCTTGGTGCAAAATATCCTAACATAAGATCTTTTAGAGGGATTAGCATCAACAATAAATTAAACAGCATTAGATTCGATTATTCCCCTTTCGGATTTCATGGTTCTATCCAAACCCTGGATGGAAATATCTATATAGATCCATATGCTCATGGACAAGAAGAATTTTATATTGCGTACCCTACAAAAACGATTGACAGATCTAACAGTGAGCTACAGACTTCTTGTGGATGGCTCGAAAGAGATAATCTTCAATTCACAGAAGAAAACACGAATGAAGTTAAAGCCGACAGGACGCTTAAGAGCGCAGGCGATCCAGTATTTCTAAGAGTCTATAGACTAGCCCTTGCTTGTACTGGCGAATTCGGCCAATCCTACGGTGGTGGCGACCTTGAAGCTGTGAATGCTATTTACAATACCGCCTTGACCAGGTTAAATCAATTATGGGAAGCCGAAGTGGCCATCAAAATGGAACTTATTCCGGACAATGACAATTTGGTTTATCTAGATCCTGTAACAGATCCTTATAATAATGCCGATGAAGGAAGAGGTTTATTGAATCAAAATGTCACTGTGTTTCCTCAATCTGGAATCATGAATGATTGGTACGATATAGGTCATGTATTTACTATTAGATGTAATGATGTGGGAGGAGTAGCAGGTGGTACTGTTTGTTCTGATGCCAAGATGAGAGGAGTAACTTGTCATTCCAGTAACAATATCGAAGCTACTGCCATAAGAGTAATGGCACATGAGATCGGACATCAATTTTCATGTGGACACTCTTGGAATAACTGTCCGGGCAGTGCAGATCAATTGAGTGCTTCCAATGCTTTTGAACCTGGTTCTGGTTCTACGATCATGTCTTATGCAGGTGCCTGTGGCTCTGACAATAACGTTCAAGGTTTTCCTGATCCGTATTACAACATCAGCTCTCTGGAAGATTTTATAAATTTCAGTCGTACTGGTGGTGGAAGTTGTGGAATGTTAAGACAGACTGGCAACACAGAACCAGATTTAAAATTGGACTATGAGAATGATTTTTACATTCCACTTTATACTCCATTTGAGCTCACCGCTTCTGCGACTGATGCAGAAGGAGATGCTTTGACTTATTGTTGGGAACAATACGGCACAACAAGTGTAGGATGTGTATTAGGAACTCCTACAGCTGATTGTCCTGGTTTCAGATCTTTTTCTCCAACAACTGATCCTACTAGAACATTTCCACAAAAACAAAGCTTAATTACAAATACAAACAATAGAACTGAAGTCTTACCTGGCTATTCCAGAGATTATAGTTTTACATGCACCGTTCGAGACAATAACCCGGAAGCAGGTGCTACCATTTGGGATGTGGTGAAATTTAAATCTACAGATACAGCAGGGCCATTCAAAGTTGTATTCCCTAACAATTTAACTCATTCATTGGAAGTTGGAAAATATCAAGAAATACAATGGGATGTTGCGAATACTGATGTGGCTCCAATCAATGCTAAATTCGTTGACATCTGGTTGTCCACAAATGGTGGTTGGGATTTTACCGAAAAAATTGTTTCTAGAGCCATAAATGATGGTTCTGAGTTTATTGTGGTTCCAGATTTTGTTACCAACGATGCAAGAATTAAGATCAAGGCTTCTGACAACATCTTTTTCGATATTTCAGCTACAAATTTTGAAATCCTTGCACCATCGGCTCCAAACTTCAGCCTTGATGTTTTTCCAAAAGAACAAGGAGTGTGTTTGCCTGCAGTGGCGGAAGTTGATATCGTTACTGGAGCAGTCTTAGATTTTAATAGCCCAGTAGAATTCAGTATTGTAGATGGAGTTCCTATGGATGTGACTGCGACTCTAGAAAGTAATTCTGTGAATCCTGAGGAGGATACAAAGCTTTTCGTTGATTTCAGCAATTACACTTCTGAAGAAGAAGTTAACATCGTCATTCAGGCTGCTGCCATGGGTGTCGATACCGTTTTCAGAACAGTTACTTTTGTTCCTGTTTCAAATGATTATACAGACATGGCACTCATGTCACCAGCAGATGGTGAATCAGGATTAGGAGGTTCACCAGAATTTAATTGGACGGCTTCTGCCGCTGCTAATACTTACAGCATTCAAATCGCTACTAATCCCGCTTTTGGAGCAGATGACATCATAGATTCGGCATTTGGCATTTCTGCCAATAGTTTTTCTCCTTCAGTAATTCTTGATCCGACTCAATTGTACTATTGGAGAGTTATTCCAGAAAACGAATGTGGCTTAGGGCCCCAAAGTGATATTTTCGCTTTCCATACCGAAACTTTAACTTGTACTTCAGAGGAGAGTAATGATACCCCAATCAATATATCACAGTCAGGTACTGCAGAATTTGTATCTAAAATCAATATCCTAGAGGATGGAACAATCAATGACATCAACATTAGAGATCTTAGAGGTAATCATGAATATTTTTCAGACCTCGAATTGGTCCTGGTAGCTCCTGATAAAACAAGGGTAACCCTATTAAAAAATAATTGCTTAGGTTCTAGTTTCGCCTTTGATCTGGATTTAGACCAAGATGCACCTTCCACAATATTATGTCCACCTGTAGGTACATTCAAACCAGTGGGAGATTTGGATGAATTGTTGGGTAAATCTACTATGGGAGAATGGCAATTATTGATCAATGATCTTGAAGCTGGAAGTGCAGGCTCAATAAAAAATTGGTCAATCGAATTTTGTTCTAATGTAAACTTGAATAATCCTTCTTTATTACAAAATGAAACTCTTCCTTGTAACCCTGGTTCTAGGAATACCATCGATAATGACTTTTTAGAAGTGCAAGGAACCGATGTAGAAAACTGGCAATTGGTTTACACATTGGTCTCAGTGCCTACAAATGGAGAATTATTAAAAGAAGGTGTAGCAATGCAAGTTGGAGATACTTTCTCTCAAAGCAACATCAATTGGTTCGGAATGAAATACCAACATGATGGTAGCAATACTACTACCGATGGCTTTTTATTTACCATTATAGATGGTAATGGTGGTTGGACTGGAACACATAAATTTAACATTGAAATTGATGAAAATTTCTCTGTCAGCAATGATGAAGTTATCGCTGATGACCTCATCACAGTATTCCCGAATCCTGCTAATGATGTTCTTAATGTACGTTTGGAAAAGCCATTTGCGGAAAGCACCTTGATCGAACTATTTGATATGAATGGTCGATTGATTCAAACTCATAATTTAGCACCAGGACAAGTTAAGTTGGATCTTGACCTTAACAACTTGAATGCTGCTTTATATTTCTTGAGGTTCGAATCTGCATTAAAGGTTGGATCAAAGAAATTTACCATCGCCAGATAAAAATTATCCACACCCTTAAAAAAGCCAAGCAGACTAGTTTTGCTTGGCTTTTTTATTTATTGCCCTCAAGCTAGAGATTCTCTTTTTATAAAATATTGAATGCTTTGAATTATGCCTCTACTGGCAAGGAATAATAATAACATCATCCAAAGTCCATCATTGCCAAACCAATCTATCATAAAGTAAGAGGAAGCATTGAATAGGAGAAATGAAAACAACATAGACCACAACATGGCTTTCGAAGCCGTAAGGCCAACAAAAATTCCATCCCAAATATAGCTTGCCATGGCGATGACCGGGAATAGATACATCCATTTTAGATAAGGTAAAGATTCTCGGATCAGTTGTGCATCATCTGTAAATAAGCTCAGGAAAAATTCACCGGAGGATAAATACAAGAAGGCAAAAAATATAGCGATCAAAAATCCCCAAAGAAAACTCAATTTTATTGCCTTATTTAAGCTTTCTGGTTCTTGCTTACCCTTGTACTTGCCTACGAGGCTCTCTGCTGCAAAAGCAAAACCATCAATTCCATAGGACATCCAATTGACGAATTGAAGTAAAATCACATTTACGGCAAGTATAGTGGTACCTTGTTCAGAGGAGTATTTATAAAAAAGTGCAAAAACAACTGTCAGGCATATGGTTCTGATAAAGATATCCAAGTTCAATTTCAAAAAATGACTAAAAGCCTTGAACTGAAAAATTGAGCTTGTTACTGCAGCCTTTAAGTAAGATCTATATTTAAAAGCCAGAAGAATAAGGGCAAATAATAAACTGGCAAATTGTGCGATGATCGTAGCATAGGCTAAGCCAGCAACTCCCATATCAAATTTAAAAACAAATAGCAGGTTCAGCGTGATGTTGATGCTAACTCCAAATACCGTTAAGATAAGAGGATAGATCGCGTTTTGCATTCCGAAAAACCAGCCCATCAGAGCCATTAGACAAAGTGTGGCGGGTGCTGCGACAATTCTGATTCTATAATAAGTCGATACCAATTCATACTGTTCAGGTTTTATGCTTAATAAACCAAATCCTAGACTTTCAATAATGTTATGAAACAAAAGCAAAACTAAACCTATAAGTATGGAGAGAAAAACACCTCTTCCCAAATGGGCAGACATTTCCTGAGTTTTATCCGCACCATAAGATTGTGCGGTAAGGCCGGTGGTTCCCATGCGAAGGAATCCAAAATTCCAATAAAGAAAACTAAATAACATACTCCCTATTCCAATTGCAGCTATGTGAATGGCAGAAAATCTCCCCATGATCATCGTATCGATGGAACTTTGTAATGGAATTACTAAATTGCTCAATACATTAGGAATAGCGAGCTTTAGGATATCTTTATTCATATATAGGTCAACAATTTATATTTTTTGCTAAGTTTTCTATAATTTCCACCCTAGTTTCAAAGCTTTATTAAAATTGGAATAAATGAAAAAGATAGGAAGAGAAATATGGTTATTTCTTTCTAGCAAAGTTTTTCTGAAAAACTTCGTATTGATCATGGGTTTGATCGGTATTTGCCTTTTCATTTGTTTTAGTTGGATGAAGGTATATACCAAGCATGGCAAATCATACGAAGTCAACAATTTTATCGGCAAAGATTTGGAGCAAGCTAAAAATGAAGCAAAAGAACATAACTTTAATTTGGTGCTTTTGGACTCAACTTATATTCCGGGTCGAAAGCCTAACGTTGTCCTTGAACAGAACCCTCTACCTGGCTCAATGGTAAAAGAAAATCGTACCATCTATCTAAGCATCACCAAGATGATCGCTGACGAAATTGAACTTCCTGATCTTGTTGGAAATTATGATGCAAATAATTATCAAAGAAAACTCCAAAGGAAGGGCTTCCAAGCATCCATTGCAAAAGAAGTTTTCGATGAAATGCTCGCTCCAAACACGATACTTTATGTTCAGTACAATGGCAAACAATACACAGACGATGACATACGCAAAGGTGTAAAAGTTCCAAAAGGAGAAAATGTCGAATTAGTGGTCTCTAAAAGATCAAGTGTAATGGTCGATATGCCTGATCTAATGTGTATGAAATATTCAGAAGCTAAATTCCTCTTGCAAACATATGATTTAAACATCGGAAACATTGTTCCAGATGCAACAGTACAGAATGAAAAACAGGCTTTTATTTGGAAACAAAATCCAGGCTATTCCAGTGGTAAAATGCTGAGAAAAGGTGAAGCTGTTAATTTATATCTTACCCAGTACAAACCAAGTAATTGTAACTGATTTTGCCGTATTTTGGGCAACATTAAATTTAGCCTTGCGTTCCTTCATAGTAGGCTTAAATACTCGTAAATGCGCATAATATATACCGTTTTACTGGCTTTGATCAACATGTCTTTAGTTGCACAGATCACTACTGTGTCGAGTGATTTTAATTATCTCGTATATAATGAATTCGTCAAGCAGCAATTACAGACTACTTTGCGAGCTGCTCCTGACACCTTGGATCTTCCTTTTTTCGACGATTTTGCTTATCCAGGTCCTTACCCTGATCAAAATTCTTGGATTGACAATAATGTATTCATCAACAACAGCATTGGTGAAAATCCGCCTTCAGTTGGTATGGCAAGTTTTGATGGATTGAGCAGTGGAGGGACTCCATATGGAGGACTGAGTGGTAAAGCAGATTATTTGACAAGTACTTTTTTAGACCTTTCTTCTTTTAGTGCAGATGATAACGTCTATCTAAGTTTTTATATTCAAGCTGGTGGAAATGGTGATTCACCTGAGGTCAATGATAGTTTGTTGGTAGAGTTTAAAAACAGTTCTGAGGAATGGGAAAAGATAGAAGCTTATTCGAAAGAAGATGTAGTCGGTGGTTTTCAATTTAAAGCCATTCCTGTTTTAAACGACGACTACTTTCACCAAGGATTTCAATTTCGTTTTGTGAACATCGCAGAATATAGTTTTGAAGATTTCTGGCACCTAGACTATGTAAAACTAGTCCCCAATGGTAGCGATGTTGCATTTTCGCAGGATATTGCTTTCGTACAAGAACCTTCGAATTTTTTACGCAATTACAATTCAATGCCGTGGCATCAATTTATTGAGAATGTACAAGGTGAACTCAATGATGAAATGGACATTTCTCTTTTCAATCATTTTGATGAAACCAATTCCGCTGAACCTAGTTCATTTTCTCTTATTGAAAGCAATACCGGTTTAAGTGTAATCGATGAACCTGAACTTTTAAAGCTTGATGGTAGTGTAAACCAAAAAGATGTGCCATCCAATCAGCTTGTGGAATATACAAATCCTCTTCCGGCTTTCGCCAATGCCATCGATAATCCAGCCTTTGACAATGAAGATGTTTTGGAATTCATATTTTCTTACGAATTCGAACAGAATGAAGAAACTAACCTAACTTCAGCAAATAACAAAGTTTCTCGAAAAACCATCTTTGATAACTATTTAGCTTACGATGATGGAACAGGAGAATCTAATTTAGCAGCTCAAGGTGCCGGTACTCAACTAGCAGTCAAATTTACGACCAATGTCGGCGACTCTCTGAAAGCTGTACAATTCCATATTCCTCATCTCAATGGCAATGTTGAAAATCAATTTTTCAACCTTAAAATTTGGATTGATGACCTCGAATCAGATCCGATATTCGATAGAGACTTGCTGAGACCTTTTTATGTAGATAATGTTTTTGATACTTTGCAAGGCTTTACCTCTTACAGGCTAGAAGATTTTGCGGGTGTCGAACAAGCTCTGTTTATACCTAAAGGAGATTTTTATGTAGGTTGGCAGCAAGTCAATGATGAAAATGAAAATGCCATACCCTTGGGATATGATTTAAACTCCCCGAATGGTTTTGATAAGATTTTCCAAAACCTCGGTGGAGGATGGGAGCCTCTAGCTTCTTTTAATAAGAAAGGCAGTTTAATGATCAGACCTGTATTAGGGAATGAGCCTGCTATAAATACAGAGGTCATTGAAGTAGAAGAAGAACTGGCCGAAGACTTTCTCCTATCTCCTAATCCAAATAATGGACAGATCAGCCTTCGATTAAAAGAAGGTGATATCCATTCTTATAGCATAAGTGTTCATGACATGTTAGGCAAAATTGCCTTTTATCAAAGAGAGGCCAAAGAAAATATAACTTTAGGGCTTCCAAATGGTTATTATATGGTAAGCCTACAAAACAGGGCAAGTAGATTAACTTACACTAAAAAGATAATTATTAATCAATAATGGATATTACTGTACAAGAACTAAAGACAAAATTAGAAGCAAAAGAAGAATTTCTTTTTATTGATGTTAGAGAAACTCATGAATATGAGGAATTCAATCTTGGCGCGAAATTGATACCCTTAGGTGACGTTATGATGGCCTTAGCAGAATTGGATGCTTATAAAGATAGTGAGGTAGTTGTGCATTGCAGATCTGGAAAAAGAAGTGCCATGGCCCAACATATTATGAAGGAAGCAGGTTTCAAAAATGTAAGAAATCTTACTGGCGGCGTTCTTGCCTGGCAGGAATTGTATTAAAAATTATTCATCAAAGAATTTACTCCGCACTTGATGAGTGTAAGCATCTACACCTTTTTTCTTCAATTCCAATTCACGGTTTTTAGCTTGTTTTTCAGATGAATACCTTCCAGCGATGACAGAAAAATATTTAGAAAAATCAAAGATGATTTTTTCTGTATCTCTGTATCCCATTCCTTGAAGTTTATTTACAAATTCATCTGCATAGATCTCATTGGAAAAGCTTCCTGCGACAACTAAGTAGTCTCCTTCTAATGAGGCTTTATCAGAAACTGGGATCTTCTCGTTTGGGTTCTTTTTCTCAACAATTCTAGTGGTCGCCTTATCTAATTTATCACCACCTTTTTCTACGACATCTTTAACAGAATTTGAGATCTTTTTCTCGATTTTTTGGGCGGTTTGCTTAGACTTCTCTTTTAAAAGCGCACTTTTTTCTAGCCACTCTTTTTTAGCCTTCTCTACAGATTTAGTATCTGACTTAGATTTATTTTCAATAATATCATCTTCGTCAGGATCATCATCTGAATCCTGAGCGATGTATTCATCGTCCTCAGCATCTTCGTCATACTGAAAAACCTCTTCTTTACCTTCTGTCAGTTGAGAAACCTTTGATTTCGTTACTCCCCCGTCACATGAGTTGAGCACAGAACTAAACCATACCCAAGCGACTACAAGGATGATTCCTCCCCAAATTATCTTTCTTACCATGAATCTTCTAGTTTTACTTTAATATAAACCTCTAAAACAACACAAATATAAAAAAATGTTAATATCAAAAATTTTTCCACATCATGCTTTCCATCGGTTTCTCCGTTTTTTGATTGTATTTGGCTGAACTTTTCTTGTTATACAGATTATTTATGTCTCCTTCTACTGAAAAATAGATCAATTGGCCGATAGGCATGCCCGCATAAATGCGTACTGGCTGTACGCAAGATATCTCAAGTGTCCAAAAATTGCAAAAACCCACATCTCCCTTACCTGCCGTCGCGTGAATATCAATACCTAACCTTCCAACACTTGATTTCCCCTCCAGAAAGGGGACAGATGTGTGGGTTTCAGTGTATTCTTCAGTAGAACCCAAGTATAAAGTCCCAGGTTGAATAACAAAGCCATCCTCTGGAATTATGAAATTTTGAACCCTATTATGACGCTTTGCATCAAGTACCCTATCGTTATAAACCGCAAGGTGTTTACTTAAATGCACATCATAAGAATTCGTACCTAAGCAGTCTGGATTGTAAGGTTCAATCACAATCTCCTTGTTTTTTATGGCCTCTTTGATTCTAATATCACTGAATATCATAATTTCGATTTATGCTGGGATTAATAATCCACTTCCCAGACCTTTATGCTTCTGTCGTCACTGCAAGATATGAGTCTATTTTCAGAAAGCCATAATAAATCGTTGACCGAATTTACATGGCCTTGATCTCTTATAGACTCTATTACTTTTAGCAATTTGAAAGTATGTGCATCCCATAATTTAATGGTCTTATCTCTGCTGGCTGTGGCAAATATTCTATTATCCGGAGAAAATTTTATGGCGTTGATGGTAAATAAGTGAGCGGGTATGGATTTAAGCAATTTGAAATCATCCTTAATGTCCCAAACTTTCAATATTGCATCTCGAGATCCACTCAGTAAATATTTTTCATCTCCAGTCGCTGCCAAAGTAAAAATCGAGTTTTCATGGGCAAGATTGATGACATGTTTAATGGTAAATGTTTCTTGATCAAGAACATAGATATTTTTATCACTAGAACCGAGAATTATTAATTTTGACTTTTTGAGATAAACCAAGCCCCTCAATCTATGATAAGTTAACTGATGACTATCTGTTTTATTGATTTTATCTAATGTCCATCTTGTCATCATTCCATCTCCTGCTAAACTTAAAAGGGCCCCTTCGACTTCATACAATCCAAATATACCTTTAGTATGATAAGAGATCTTTTTAGTTTTCTCTTCTTCACTGATATTGACAAAATGCAGATCTCCTACTATATCTCCACTGATGATCAGGTCGTGTTCAGGAGTATATTTCAAGGCAAATAGATTAGAATTTGTTTTTGCCAATAATCTACCATTTTCTGACTCCTTATAATTCCAAGAAGCAATCCATCCATCTCCACCAGCAGATAGAAAGGATTCACCACCTTTATAAGGACTTAAAGCATAAACTGCTGAATTATGTCCCATGAGGTGATGAATTAATTTGGCCTTCAATTTTAAGCCTTTGGAATTATCCATGCTGAATGTTATTTAGAAGAAAATTACCTTTTTTCTTGCTTATTTTTATTATTCTTGACCTATGCCATTGCATTTTCACAAATATATTAAACCTGAAGGGGAAGTTGGAATTTGGAAAATTAAAGAACCCATTTCTTTCTTTCTTCAGAACATGGAACTTACTGATGTTGAAAAAGATCATGTGAATAAAATTAGAGGTCATTTAAAGGTAGAGTGGCTAGCCAGTAGGTATTTGCTTCACATCATGTCTGGACGCACAGAAAGAGGAGAATTATTAAAAGATAAATATGGCAAGCCCTTTCTTAAAGACAGTACATACCAAATTTCATTAAGTCATTCTGCAGAATTAGCTGCTGTGGCTGCAAGTCCAAAAATTGTTGGGGTGGACATTCAAAAAATTGTTCCAAAGATTAAAAGAATTGCTAATAAATTCATGCGTCCTGAAGAACTGAAAGTTTTAAGTACAAATGATATCTTCCACTTACATTTATTTTGGGGAGCAAAAGAGTGTTTGTATAAATCATATGGCAAAAGAAAACTAGATTTTCGTAAACATATTCACATAGAACCTTTTATTTTGAGAGGAGAAGAAGGTACTTTTAGTGGCAAGGTCATGAAAGGAGATTTTAAGGAGGAATATAAAATCACCTATCAAAAAATTGATGACTATCTATTGGTTCATAGCATACAATTATAAAAAATGAAAATTTCTTATTCCATAGCTTTAATCTTTTTAATTTTTACCGCTTGTAACAAAAACAAAAGCCAGGATAAAAATCTTGATGGAATATTTTTTGATCAGGATGTTCCCGCTGATTTTCTTGAATTCTATTTACGTTTTCATCAAGATAGCGTCTATCAAATTGAACATATTGACTTTCCCCTTGCAGGAATTCCAAACCTAGCCTATGACATGCCACAAGACAGCATTAATAAATTTTCTTGGCAAGCAGAAGATTGGAAATTGCACAAAGCTTTCAATTACTCTGATGATTATGCCAGAGAATACATAAAATACAGCGATGAACTCATTGGAGAAATTATCTATGAAAAAGAAAATGGCTACGGGATAGAAAGACGTTTTTCCAAAACTTCAAATGGATGGAGATTGATTTATTACATCGGTATGAATAAGGTCACTGATCCAAAGTAAAAACAATAAGGGTTATTATTAATAATATTTCCCATTCATCAAATATTCTGTCACATAGTCTTCAATGCCCTCTTCTAGTGTGTGCATTTTTTTAGTGTAACCCGCTTTTTTTAGTTTGCTCATGTCTGCCTCAGTGAAGTATTGATAAGTCCCTCGAATGTCTTCAGGTGTATCTATAAAGGAAATATTTTCTTTTTTACCGAAGGCCTTAAAGGTATTTGCCGCAAGGTCATAAAATGTTCTGGCTTTTCCTGTGCCCAAATTGTATAAACCATTCTCAGGCTTCTTATCCATCAACCAAGCACAAACATCAACAACATCCTTTACATAAACAAAATCTCTGGATTGTTCTCCATCCTTATAATCTTTTCTATGAGATCTGAAAAGTTTCATCTCCCCTGTTTTTCGAATCTGATTGTAAGTATGAAAGATGACAGAAGCCATGCGTTTCTTATGATATTCATTTGGTCCGTAAACATTAAAAAATTTAAGACCTGCCCAAAAGGGGGGACTTGATTTTTGTGATAAAGCCCAAATGTCAAAATCATTTTTTGAATCTCCATATGGGTTTAAAGGCTTGAGTTTTTTAATGATTTCATGATCATCTTTAAAACCCTTATCCCCAATTCCATAAGTTGCGGCACTGGATGCATATACCAAAGGGATTTCTTTTTCAGCGCAGATCTTCCAAATCTCTTTAGAATAATTTAGGTTAAGGCGATCAAATATTTCTTTGCTTTTTTCGGCAGTGTCTGTTCTCGCACCCAGATGAAATATGAAATCGATATTGGACCAGGAGGTCTGTAGGAAATTCAAAAAGATGTCTCGATGCACCCATTCTCGCACCTGCTTATCTTCCAGATTTGGATTCTTTTTGTCTTTATAAAAATCATCAACAGCCAACAGAACTTCATGTCCATCACTATTGAGCTTAGAAACTAAACAACTTCCTATAAAACCTAGTGCTCCTGTTACTACTATCATTAATTGATGCCTGCTGTTTCAATGAGATCATCATCCTGATATGCTTCAAGTGGAGGACAAGTGCAGATTAGATTTCTATCTCCATGGGCATTATTTACCCTTGCCACTGAAGGCCAAAATTTGAAACCACTATTTAAATAAGAAACTGGATAAGCCGCTTTTTTTCTTGAATAAGGAAAGTTCCACTCATCACCAACAAGTCTATCAATGGTATGAGGAGCATTGTGCAATACATTCGATTCTTCGCTAAAATCACCTCTAGCAATCTCATCAATTTCTTCTCTGATCTGGATCATTGCCTCACAAAATCTATCCAATTCTCCTTTACCTTCACTTTCCGTAGGTTCAATCATAATGGTCCCAGCCACCGGAAATGAAAGTGTAGGTGCATGAAAACCATAATCTATCAGACGTTTTGCCACATCTTCAGCTGAAACAAAGCTCTTGAAAGGTCTTAAATCTAATATCAGCTCATGTGCTGCAAACCCCTTATCTCCAGCATATAAAACTTGATAATGATCCTCCAATTGCTTTTTAATATAGTTGGCATTTAGAATGGCAATTTCGGTAGCCCGTTTAACTCCTTCCTTACCTAGCAGCCTGATGTAAGCATATGATATCAAAAGAATGCTTGCAGATCCCCATGGTGCAGAAGAAACTGACTTGATACCTTTATTCCCTCCTGTTTCAATAAGGGAATGTTTAGGTAGAAATGGTGCTAAACTGGTATTGACACAAATCGGTCCCATTCCAGGTCCACCACCTCCGTGAGGAATGGCAAATGTTTTATGCAAATTCAAATGACAAACATCTGCACCTATTAAAGCTGGATTGGTTAAACCCACTTGAGCATTCATATTCGCTCCATCCATGTAAACTTTCCCTCCATTATCATGTATGATCTTACATATTTCTGTGATCGCTTCTTCAAACACCCCATGTGTGGATGGATAAGTAACCATCAATGCTGATAATTTGTCTTTGTACTGAACGGCTTTGCTTCTTAAATCTTCAACATCTATATTCCCCTTATCATCACAAGCGGTTACGACTACTTTCATTCCTGCTAGTACTGCACTGGCAGGATTAGTACCATGTGCAGAAGAAGGAATTAAAACAATGTCTCTCTCCTCGTTTCCATTAGCTTTATGGTATGCTCTTATGGTTAATAAGCCGGCATATTCACCTTGCGCACCAGAATTCGGTTGCAAGGAGCAGGCATCAAACCCTGTAATTTCACATAGATATTGCTCTAACTCTTTGAAAATTTGCTGATAGCCTAATGTTTGATCCACAGGAACAAATGGATGGATATTTGCGAAAGCAGGCCAGGACACTGGGATCAATTCCGTCGCAGCATTTAATTTCATCGTACATGAACCCAGTGGAATCATTGAATGAACTAAAGAAAGATCCTTGTTCTCCAAGCTCTTAATGTATCTCATCATTTTGGTCTCCGTCTGATGAGAACTAAAAACTGGGTGTTCCATAAAAGGACTTGTCCTTACCATTGAAGAAGAAATACTTTTATGAGAAACTCCATTTTGAGAAGATTGCAAAATATTATCAGTTCCGCTAAAAATCTCACAGATGACATTCAGATCCTTTTCATTAACAGTCTCATCTAAACTGATCCTCACATCATTTCCTTCATAATAAAAATTGACGCCAAAGAATTCAGCACGTTCCTTTATGGTGTTGATCAGGGCTTCATCCATTGTGAAACACAAGGTGTCAAAATAATCTTTATTTACGTTTTGAAAACCAGCTCCTCTTAGCGCTTGGTTTAATTGAATGGTTTTTGCGTTGATGTTGCGAGCTATATTTTTTATTCCTTCAGCTCCATGATATACGGCGTACATTCCAGCCATAATGGCAAGTAATGCTTGAGCAGTACAAATATTCGATGTTGCTTTTTCTCTTCTGATGTGTTGTTCTCTTGTCTGAAGAGCCATTCTCAATGCAGGTTTTTCATCTGCATCCATGGACACACCAATGATTCTTCCTGGGATTACCCTTTTGTATTTTTCTTTACAGGCAAAGTATGCTGCATGAGGTCCACCATAACCTAAAGGCACTCCAAATCTTTGTGTATTTCCAACTACGGCATCAGCACCCCATTCTCCTGGAGCTTTTAATAAAGCTAAGGACATGATGTCTGCAGCGACAGTTACATAGGCTCCTTTTTCTTGTGCCTTAGCGGCAAATGCACTATAGTCTTCAATTTCACCTTTTGTATTAGGATACTGAAGACAAACTCCGAAAGTTTTGTCTGTAAACTGATATTCAGTCCAGTCACCAACCACTACATTTATATCAAGCGGCTCTGCCCTTGCCATGATGACTTCCAGGTTTTGTTTAAACACGCCCTTGTCAACAAAGAATTCATTTTGGATGTCTTCTCCCTTATTTCTTTTATTCTTTTGGCCATAGAACATACTCATAGCTTCAGCAGCAGCAGTGCCCTCATCCAAAAGAGAAGCATTCGCTATAGGGAGACCTGTCAAGTCGCTGACCATGGTTTGAAAATTCAAAAGGGCCTCTAATCGGCCTTGGGCGATCTCTGCTTGATAAGGGGTGTATTGAGTGTACCATCCTGGATTTTGAAAAATATTTCTCAAGAGCACAGATGGGGTGACTGTATTGTGATACCCTTGTCCAATGTAAGATTTAAATAATTTATTCTTGGCCCCTATTTCTTCTAATTCCTTTAAGAATTCATACTCTGAAACGGCCTCAGGAATATTCAGATCCTTTTGGATGAAGATATTATTAGGTATGGTTGATTTAACTAATGTTTCCATGGAATCTACTCCTATGGAAGCCAACATCTGCTTGACCTCGATTTCATTAGGTCCCAGATGTCTTTCTTGAAAATTATCTCCTATTGTCGTCTTGCTCATTGTTAAAAAGTACTTATCCAGAGAAGGCTAATCGAAGGCATCTCTGATTTTTATGTTTGTTACAAAGGTAATGCTTTTAGCAATTATTTAACAGAAGAGATGGGATTTAGTTCTCAGTGGGCTGAGTAAGAGCCAGCGTACTCAATGAGGAGCCATTTATACATTGGCTGGCTTATGTACAAAAGTAGAATAGCGGCTAAGCAGATGGCTGAAAACATATATTTGCCGAAAGGCAAAAAACAGAATTCGTCAACCTATACTAGGCACGGACAAATGGCTAATGGCTAATGGCCGATAGCAAATAACCAAAAACAAACATTCGCCGAAAGGCAAAAAACAGAAATAAACTACAAATATCCTTTAGCCTGCAAGGCGAACAACTCCGCATATTGTCCTCCTTTCGCGATCAATTCTTCATGAGAACCCATTTCTTTAATCTGCCCCTTCTCCAAAAACAAAATTCGATCCGCCATTCTAACCGTGGAAAATCGGTGAGAAATCAGCACTGCAGACTTTCCTTCTATGAGTTCTGAAAACCGTTCAAATACTTCATGCTCAGCCCGTGCATCCAAGGAAGCTGTAGGTTCGTCCAGAATTAACAACTGAGCTTCTTTCATGTAGGCCCTCGCTAAAGCTACTTTCTGCCATTGCCCCCCGGAAAGTTCAACACCCTTAGCAAATCTTTTTCCAAGCATCTGCTCATATTCGTCAGGAAGATCCTTTACCACCGTATCCGCCAAGCTTTTTTGAGCGGCTTGCTTGATGGCAGGCAATTCATTTATGCGGCCGACATTGCCTATGGCAATATTTTCTGAAGCCTTCATCATGAAGCGAACATAATCCTGAAAGATGATCCCAATATTATTTCGAAGATCAATGAGCTCGTATTTCTTAAGATCCACACCATCCAAAAGAATGCGTCCAGAGCTAGGTTCATAAAGTCTTGCCAGTAATTTAACAAGGGTGGTTTTCCCCGCTCCGTTCTCTCCAACTAAAGCCATCTTCTCACCAACTTCCAAGGTGAAATTCAAATCTTTGATCGCGTAAAAATCACTATCGGGATATTTAAAACTTACATTTTCAAAGCTGAAGCCTTCTTTGATTTTCGTAGGAAATGGAATGGCATTTTGACTATTGATGATATTGGGTTTGATTTTTAAAAAGTCGAAGTAGTCCTTCAGGTAGAGCGCTTCTTCTGCAATTCTTGAAAAGCGAGTCATTATTCCTTGAAGCATGTTTCTCATTCTATTAAAAGACCCAGCGAGAAAGGTAAGGGTTCCCAAGGTGATTATTCCAGTGACAGTTTGGATCAAAATAAAAACGTAGGCCCCATAATATGCGAAGGTTCCTATTGCCGATAAGGCTGAACCCCAAATGGCTCTTTTGGTTGCTATTTTCTTATTAGCATTGTAGTATTTATCGGCGATGAATTTAAATCTTTGAACTAAAAAATCAGAAAGATTGAAGATCTTAATTTCTTTAGCTGTCTCATCACTTGCACCGATGTATCTCAGATAATCCAATTCTCTTCGCTCTGGAGTCCAGCTTCTTGTCAATGAATAAGTTCTTTGATTAAAATGAGTTTCTCCTAAAAATGATGGGATCACCGCGAGGATTAAAATCAATATCAACCAAACATTAAAGTAAACTAAACCTGCACCCAGGGTAAGCACGGTTAACAAATCTTGTAGTTGGCTTAAGATTGAAGATAACAATATGGTTCTTCCAGTGGTTTGTTTTCTGGCAAGTGCGAGCTTGTCATAAAAGTTGGCATCTTCGAATTGATACAGATCTAGATCCGCAGCCTTCCGCATTAATTGCTCCGAGGACCTATTGGAGAAGAGATCGCCTAATAAGGAATCTATAAGCGTGATTCCTCTATTTAGTAATTCTGAAATTACGGCACAAGCTAACTCTAGTGACACCCAGAACCATAGGGTCGATCTATCTGTGCCTCCTGTATCGATGAGATGAATCACCTCGTCAATGATCTCTTTACCAATGGCAAGCATGATCAGTGGAAGAAAAGATTTTAAGATCCTCAAGACAACATTAAAGGTGGTGAGCGTTTTATCAGTCTCCCAAACCAAATTGAAAAAAGGGCCTAAATTCTTTAAGGCTTTAAATTGTTGTTTGAAAGAAGATTTTTCTTTCTTTGTTGACATTAATTAAATATTTAAGCAAATCTAATCAATATAAACAAACGGAATGCCTGATAAGGTTCTTGAAGAGTTGAAAGAAATTGAAAATCTTTTAAAGTTAGAAAAACAAGAAGATTTTGTTCAATATAAAAGCAAAATCGAATCACTCCCTCTCGATGAAAAAAAGAAAAAAGGCTACACCTGGTATCCTGTTCAAACCTTAAATAGTGGTTTTACCTATGGTGACCGTGCATACATAACCGTACAACGCAAGGCTTCAGATGCCATTAATCATGCCTTCAGACCAGGGAAAATTGTAAAAGTTTTCTGTAATAGCCCAAATGTTGACGAGAGGGAAAAAAATGGTGTAATTCATTTTGTTGACAAAAACAAAATGAAAATCATATTGAACTCTCAAGATCTCCCAGATTGGGTCAATAATTCTATGACGGGAGTTGACTTATTGTTTGACGAATCGACTTATAAGGAAATGGAGAGTGCCTTAAGCATGGTCATTAATACTTCCAATACACGCCTCTCAGAACTAAGGGACATCATCTATGGAAAGTTTGAAGCTAAATTTGATGAGCGAATAAAAGATGTCAATGTTCCTCATCTGAATGAGTCTCAAAATGCAGCCGTGAATGCGATTTTAAAAGCAGAAGATTTCTGTATTATTCATGGACCTCCAGGTACAGGAAAAACAACAACCATCGTTGCTGCAATTCATGAATTAAGTAAGAAAGAAGATGCTATTCTAGTTACCGCACCAAGTAATGCCGCTGTGGATCTATTGACTGAAAAAATTGCTGAGACGGGTTTGAATGTTTTAAGAATTGGTAACATCTCACGTATTGATGAAAAGATAATCCAACATACTCTAGAAGCGAAAATCTCTGCTCATCCTGAAAGCAAGAACATAAAAAAGGTGAAAATTGAAGCTGCAAGTTACAGAAGAGAAGCTTCTAAATTCAAGAGAAAATTTGGACATCAAGAAAGAATAGAAAGGAAGCAACTATATCAGCAAGCTCGAGAACTAAGCCAATGGGCCAATCAATTGGAAGACAGGCTTATTGAACAGCTCGTAAGTGCAGCTGATGTGGTTACCTCTACCCTTGTAGGTAGCACAAAAAAAGTCATTTCGGATACCAAATTCAAAACTGTTTTCATCGATGAAGCGACTCAAGGATTAGAACCCGCTTGTTGGATACCTATTTTAAAAGTTTCAAAGGTGGTTTTAGCTGGGGCCCATTCCTCGTCTTTGGGCAGGCGGGCGGTGGCGACGTAGACGCCCGGCTCGAATGTCTCGATGGCCTCCCCCAAGGGCAGACGGGTCGTGACGTCCTCGTTCAGTCGCCGCTTCACTTCGCCAGTGCCTTCCCAGACCTGCGTACCGAGTTGCTCGCGCAGGGCATCTTCGCGGTAGATGTTGAGATTTGTGGTGAAGAAGTTTTCCTGAATGGCGCGCAGTAGGTTTCGGTCGTCAACGCGGTGGATGCGTAAACCCACCTCTTCAAGATTGACGGTGGTGATGGGCAGGGCTGCGGTTGCGGTTTTGGGTAAGATGTAGGAACGGCCAGAGAAGGCGACCGAAGGGCTACGGTCGCGGACATAGGCATCGACGGTCACGTCTTTGAGCAGCTTTTCGCCCGATGCGGCGGCGGGTAGTCCGCTGCGTAATGTGATCTTGTAGGTCTTTCCATGCTCTAGCCCACCGATGCAGGCATTGCGGTCGCTGGCATCGACGGGCAAGTCTTCGCCCGCTACGCGGATATAGGGTTCGAGGTCAATATCGGCGGCAACGGGTTCGGAGAAGACAACGCAGACGCGCGGTTCGGCGGCATCCGACTCAACCCGGTGATCGACCACGCGAAAACCATGGCGCGCACGGAAATCGGCTAGCGTTTCGCGGGTGCTGGCGCGGGGGGCAAGATCAAGGGATGCTTTGAGCATATCGATGCCTTCACGGCCCCGGTCTACGGCTTGCAGCGTATCGGCAAGTTGGTTCAGGGCAGTGGCGCGCTGGGCGGGTTTTTCGGCGCGCAGGGTCGCGTTAATCGCGGCGGATATCGCATCGTCACGATACTGCCAGTCCTTGTCACTGCGCGCGAGATACGTGCGGCCAAGATCGAGCCATGCGTCGGGGGCATCGGTCAGGGAGACGATCTGGCCCTGCAATGGTTCGGCAGTATCCAGATTGCGGCCTGCGGCAGTGGCGGCCTTGACGAGTTTTGGGACATTGTCATCCTGTGCGACGGGATAGCGCCGTCCAATTTCACGGGCGAGGGTGCTGGCTTGCCTGAAATCATAGGGGCGTAGGGTGCCAAGATCGGCGGCGATGGCCTTGGCGCGGGTCAGGATGTCGGCTTCGGCGGTGATGCGGCGACCGGAGACGGCGCTCTCGAATGGCGAGCGGTCGCCAATTTTCGATTTCAGGAAACAGGCATTCTGGGCGAGATTGAAGGTATAAGCGACGCAATCCTTGCTGCGCAGGCAGGCGCTTTCGCAATTCGCCTGTGACGTGTCAAAGATTGAGCGGATATCGCCGCCGTAGAAATCGACAGCATCCTCGACGATGAAGCGTTCAGCCGGAACCGGCCCTTCCGCCGATGCCGCAAAGGGGGCGAGCAATGCCCCCACGAGTACTATGATCCGCGCTTTCATCTGTCACTCCACTAACACTTGTACAATAATTCATCTTTTGCGATTCTATACACCCATATCAATCGCGCAAAAGATGTTTGTCACCATTCCCTCTAACGTAAGTGGGAGATCCCCCGGCTTTGCTAGGGGGGCAACAGCAGTTTGACATTTCCGGGAGTATTAGCCGGAGTTCCAATCGTGAGCAGCCCCGTACACAAAAGGAACTCCAACGATGGGTATGACGAAGAGCCTAAATCATACGAGATGGGACTTCAAATATCATGTGGTTTTCATCCCGAAATGCCGCCGGAAGACGCTTTATGCGGATCTGCGGCGTTATCTGGGAAAAGTGTTTCACGACCTTGCGTCCCAGAAGTAAAGCCGGATCGAAGAAGGGCACTTGATGCCGGATCATGTGCATATGATGATTTCGATCCCGCCGAAATATGCTGTGTCGCAGGTAGTGGGATATATCAAGGGCAAGTGTGCCGGACGATCCTGCGGCGCGACGGGCGCATGATGCTCGTGCCAGTGCCGGGCGATGTCGATGCGCCGGGCCAGCCATACCCGCTCATGCGACAATGCAGGCCGATGGACATCATCTTCGGCGCACCCGCTTCGCCCTCGGCATAGAGCGCGTCGAAGCTGTCCTTCAAATAGGCATAGAATTAGTCGCCGGAATTGAAACCCTGCGGCGTGGCGAAGCGCATGTCGTTGGCGTCGAGCGTATAAGGGATGACCAGTTGCGCCTCATGCCAATAGGGCAGATCATCGGTGTAGCTGTCGGAGACATAGGCGAACCCGCCTTCCTTCGCCACGATATCGACCGTGTTGACCGAGCACCGTCCGGTATACCAACCCAAGGGCCGCTCGCCTGTCACCTGCGCATGGATGCGCACGGCTTCGTCGAGATGGGCGCGCCCGTCCTCGGAGCTGAAATCCTTGTATTCGATCCATTTCAGCACATGGGAGGCAATTTTCCAATCGGCGGATTGCATGGCCGCGACCTGTGCCGGGGATCGTTCTAGCGCCGTCGCCACGCCGTAGGCCGTCGCAGGTATTTCAAGTTCGGTGAACAATCGGTGCAGCCGCCAGAACCCGGCCTGCGCGACGTATTCATAAATCGATTCCACGTTCCAGTGCTGCGCCCTCGGCCACGCCGACGATCTCGGACAGAAAGCCTCCGATGCTGCATCACCCGCCTTCCTCGCCGTTGATGACGAACTGGACGGCGATGGACGCCCCGCCCGGCCATTTCGGGTGGGGGGGAGGCAAGCGAGCGGTGTGCGGGTCGTGCGATGGAACAGCCTCACGCCGAGGTGTTTTTCCAGCTCCGCGATCGCGTGGATCGGCTCGTCTTTCTACTTCATCGCGCTCGATCTAGGGCTGCGCAAGCACGTGGCGCTCCCCCCACCCCCCCCCGGCGCGCATGGCGAGGAGTGGCCACCGCCATGAATTTATACAAGACCGTCATCGGCCTCTGTCTGCGTGCGCGCTGCTTCGAGCGCCAAAAACCGAAGCGTCCATCGGCGTCTCGGTTCCCAACAGATTTACAGCCCTAAGCATGCCCGTTTCGGTCGCCCTGTGAAAGCCCTACATCAAAGACTGATATGCATCCGGCAAACTTCCATGCAACAACGCCATGGCTAACGGTCAAGTTACTGGATTTGTTAGCAGTCCGATGCTAGCAAGATGCAATGTGTAGCCGTGCAAAAAGATTTGGATCGATCTTCGCCAACCTAGTGTTGGCGTTTCTTCTGATCTGTTCGGTTTCCATTGCACCAATCCATGCGGCATCAATGTCGTATGGCGATGCCACCGATACAACGGCCATGACGATGCCGTGCCCGATGATGATGCAGGGGCATGGTAATCACGGTGCTGAAGCTCCTGAAGCGGTTTCCGGTTCAATGGGCGACATGTCTTGCTGTATGGTTCAGGCCGTGGATGGCGCGCGGCGCGACGCTGCGCCGATCCGCTTTGCCGTTTCCATTACGGTCGAGTCCCTGAGCGACGCGCGCTCTTCGCTGAGCGATCCGGGCGTCGATCCACAGCCGCCGCGCGGCTGATCCTCGCTCGTCGGAGCGCATCCGGCATTTCCGTTTTCTTTTTTGAAGCCTTTCCAATCAGGGAGGCGTGGCCATGCGCGGTCGTTACGTTGCGCTGTCCATCCTTGCGCTTGGCGCGGGATTCGCCGGTGGTATCGCAGTAGAGCGGTTCCACTTTGCGGCCCCGTCCGGCGGCATGGATGACGGCGAGAAAATTCTCTACTGGGTCGCCCCGATGGATGCGAACTTTCGCAAGGACGGGCCGGGAAAATCGCCTATGGGAATGGATCTCGTCCCTGTCTACGAGGGGGGCGAGGCATCTGGTGAACCCGGTGAGGTCACGCTGTCGGCGCAGGAGGTGAACGCCATCGGCGTGCGCACCGCCGTCGCGCGGATAGAGACGGTCGCCCCGGTCATCGAGACAGTCGGCTTCGTCACCTATGACGAGGACGCGACCAGTCATATCCATGCCCGCATCGCCGGGTGGGTAGAGGGCTTGCGCGTGCGTGCGGTCGGCGATCCGGTACGCGCGGGCGAGGCGTTGTTCGAGGTCTATGGCCCGCGTCAGGAGCGTGACGCGATGGACCGCATCGGTGCCCCCGCTGAACACCTGCGTATCCGAGCGCCGCAAGCGGGTGTCGTTACCGCCCTTGCTGCGTCGGAGGGGATGTATCTTGAACCGGGCACGCGGGCCATGTCGATCACGGACCTGTCGACGGTCTGGGTCGTCGCGGACGTGTTCGAGCGCGATATCGGTCGCCTGAGCGAAGGGATGACCGCCGAAGCCCGCTTCGAGTCGCTACCGCGCGAGATCTATCAGGGTGAGATTGACTATATCTACCCCGAACTGGATGCGAAGACCCGAACGCTGGCGGTGCGGATGCGTTTCGACAACGCGGACGGGAAATTGCGGCCCAACATGTTCGGGCGCATCCGCCTGTCGGCGACGGAGACTCACGAGGCCGTCACCGTACCGAGCGAGGCGGTCATCCGTACGGGCCGCGCCGAGCGCGTGATCTTGCGAACCGGCGACGGCACTTTTCGTCCCCGCCTCGTAACCACCGGCCTGCGCGATGGTTTTGGAACAGACGGGCGTACCGAGATTGTGCAAGGACTAGAGGCGGGCGCACAAGTGGTTGCTTCAGCACAGTTTCTAATCGACAGCGAAAGCGCACTCTCGGCGGGCATGACACGCATGGCTCCGACGGAAGCGGCCCCGGTATCGGGAAAGGGCATGTTGCTAGTGGTCGATGAAGCACGGAATAGCGTGACCATCGACCATGCTGAAATACCTGCGCTCGACTGGCCCGCGATGCGCAGCACCTTCGCCTTGCGTGACGGCGCGCGGCTGGAATGGGTAAAGGTCGGTGATGCGGTGCGTTTCTCGCTGATACGGGGTGCGGACGGGTTGTTGTCGCTTTCACGAATTGGTGGCGATGATGGGGTGGACGCGACCGGTATGGCCGTCGTCCATGCGGTGACGCCTGATGGCAAGCTTAGCCTGAGCCACGATCCGATCCCCGATCTGAGCTGGCCCGCTATGACAATGGATCTACAAGCACAGGGCGTTGATTTGGCATCGGTTCCCCTCGACAAGCCTGTCGAGATCGACCTCTCCGAAGGCGAAGGCGGGCTATATACTGTAATCGGTGTCCGTGTGGTTGAGAGCATGGACATGCCGATGATGGAGGAAAAGCCTTCCGTGCCATCCACTGGTGAGCCGGAACGCATGGATGTATCGGGCATTGTAAACAGCGTCGATACTAAAGCCCGCAAAGCCAACATCACCCATGGCCCCATCGCCGCCATCGGAATGCCCGGCATGACGATGCAGTTCTCTATCGGCCCGGATATCGACCTCACCGCCTTGCCTGTTGGGAAGGAGGTCGACCTGTCACTGACGATGGACCCTGATACTTTTGAGATGACCCTTGCCGGGTTCGATGCGCCTGAGCCGCCGATGCAGGTATCCGGCACGATCAATGCGATTGATGCAACCAAGGGCACCGCCAATGTCACCCATGGCCCTATGCAGAAAATCGGGATGCCGGGCATGACGATGGAGTTTGCGCTGGCTGATAAACTACCAGCCGAATCCCTGCCCTTAGGCGAGGAAACAACGTTGCTGATCTCGATGGACCCTGCAACCTTCGAGATGACGTTGGAAGGGGTGGCGCAATGATCCCCGCCCTCATACGCGCGTCCATCGCCAACCGGGTTGTCGTACTTGCTCTCGGCATCATGCTGGCCCTCGGCGGTTTCTGGGCGGTATTGCGCACGCCAGTCGATGCGATCCCTGACCTGTCAGACGTACAGGTAATCGTCAAGACGCCCTATCCGGGGCAGGCGCCGCAACTGGTCGAGGATCAGGTCACGTACCCCATCGCGTCGGCCATGCTGGCGGTTCCGGGGGCCGTGGACGTTCGCGGTTTCTCATTCTTCGGCGACAGCTACGTCTATGTCGTCTTCGAGGACGGCACCGATCTCTACTGGGCCAGAACCCGCGTGCTGGAATACCTCGCGCAGGTGCAATCTCGCCTGCCCGACGGGGCATCGCCGGAACTGGGACCGGACGCGACGGGTGTCGGTTGGATTTACCAGTACGTCCTGCTCGACCGCAGTGGCAATCACGATATCGCGCAGCTTCGCGCGCTTCAGGACTGGTGGCTGAAAGCCGAGTTGCAGGCGGTCGAGGGCGTGTCGGAGGTCGCGACCATCGGCGGCATGGTGCGCCAGTATCAGGTGGTGGTCGATCCACACAAGCTACGCGCCTATGGCATCACCCTGACCGAGTTGCACAAGGCAATATGGGACGCGAACGGCGAAACGGGCGGTTCGGTGCTGGAGATGGGCGAGGCAGAATTCATGGTCCGCGCGACGGGCTATATCGACGGACTCGACGACCTTGCAAGCGCACCCCTGCGGGTGAACGAGCGCGGTGCGGCCCTAACATTAGGCGATGTGGCCGAAATCCGCATGGGGCCAGAACTCAGGCGTGGCGTCGGCGAATTCAATGGCGAGGGCGATGCGGTCGGGGGCGTCGTCGTCATGCGTTGGGGCGGCAATGCGCTGACCACCATCAAGGCGGTCGAAGATCGGCTGGTGGAGTTGCGGGCGTCTTTGCCTGAAGGTGTCGAGCTAGTGACCACCTATGACCGCTCCGGCCTAATTGAACGGGCAGTTGACAATCTCAAGAAGAAGTTGACGGAAGAATTCATCGTCGTCGTGCTGGTCTGCGCGGCCTTCCTGCTGCATCTGCGTTCCTCGCTCGTGATCCTGCTGACGTTACCGCTTGGCATCCTCGCCGCCTTTATCGTGATGAAGTTCCAAGGGGTAAACGCCAACATTATGAGCCTTGGGGGCATCGCTATTGCCATCGGTGCGATGGTCGACGCGGCCATCGTGATGATTGAGGCGCTGCACCGGCGGATCGAGCGCGAGCCGCTGACCCCGGAGAACCGATGGCGGATCGTCGGGGAGAGTGCGTCGGAGGTTGGCTCGGCACTGTTCTTCTCGCTGGCGATCATCACTGTCAGCTTCCTGCCGGTCTTTGTGCTGGAGGGGCAGGAAGGACGATTGTTCAAGCCGCTGGCCTTCACCAAGACCTATGCCATGGCTGCCGCCGCCATTCTGTCGGTTACGCTGGTGCCGGTATTGATGGGCTATTTCATACGCGGGCGGATCGTGCCGGAACGAAAGAATCCGCTGAACCGGCTGTGCATCGCGCTCTACCGCCCGTTCCTCGATGCCGCCGTGGCGTGGCCCGTGGGCACCATCGCGATGGCAGGGCTGATCGTGGTGTCGATGGCTTGGCCTCTGCAACGCATCGGCACGGAATTCATGCCCGAACTGAACGAGGGCGATTTCCTTTACATGCCGTCTCTCTATCCCGGCGTTTCCATCGGTAAGGCGCGCGAGGTGCTGCAACAGACCGACCGGCTTATCGCCACGGTGCCGGAAGTGGAGACTGTCCACGGCAAGCTGGGCCGCGCCGTGACCGCGACCGACCCCGCGCCGCTGACAATGATCGAAACGACGATCCGCCTGAAGCCGCAGGATGAATGGCGACCCGGCATGACGATGGCGGGCATTCGCGACGCGCTCGATACGGCGGTGCAGATACCGGGCGTCACGAACGTCTGGATCCAGCCGATCAAGAACCGCATCGACATGCTCGCCACCGGCATCAAGACACCCGTGGGCGTGAAGGTCACGGGGGCCGATCTCGACGTGATCGAGCGCGTTGCGGTCGAGGTTGAGCGTACGGTCGCGGGCATCGATGGCACGGCGTCGGCCTATGCCGAACGGCCCGTGGGTGGACGCTTCGTGGAGGTCGATATCGACCGCGAAGCCGCCGCCCGCTACATGCTCTCCATCGCCGATGTGCAGCAGGTCGTGCAGATGGCCATCGGCGGTGTGAAGATCACCGAGACGGTGGAGGGTTTGGAGCGCTTCCCTGTCAACCTACGCTATCCGCGCGACTGGCGCGACAGCCCGGAGCGTCTGCGCGAACTACCCGTCGTCACGCCTTCGGGGGCGCATATCCCGCTGGGGCAGGTGGCCGATATCCGCCTTGTGGATGGCCCCGGTATGATCCGGTCGGAGAATGCGCGGCGCACCGGCTTCGTCTTCATCGATATCGCCGGTCGTGATTTGGGCGGCTATGTTGAGGAGGCGCAGCGTGTCGTAGCTGAGGCTGTGACCCTGCCACCCGGCTACTCGCTCACATGGTCGGGCCAGTACGAGTATATTGAGCGGGTGCGCGCCAAGCTGACGCTCGTGGCCCCGGCAACCATCGGTCTGATCATCCTAATGTTGTTCATGGAGTTTCGCCGCTTTCAGGAGGTCGCGATCATCCTGACGGCCCTACCGGTCGCACTGTCGGGAGGGGTATGGTACGTCTGGTATCTGGGCTTCGACATGTCCGTCGCCGTCCTTGTTGGCTTCATTGCGCTAGCCGGGGTGGCGGTGGAGACGGCCATCGTGATGCTGCTCTATCTCAACCTCGCATGGAAGCGCCGCCGGAGCGATGCCGCCGAAGCCGCGCGCCCGATAACTGCGCAGGATGTCGAGGAGGTCGTCTTCGAGGGCGCGCTCTTGCGCCTGCGACCCAAGGTGATGACGGTGGCCACCATCTTCGCCGGGCTGATCCCGATTATGTACGGCACCGGCACCGGATCGGAGATCATGCAGCGGATTGCCGCCCCGATGATCGGCGGCATGGCCACGGCTACCCTGCTGACCCTTTTCGTTATCCCCGCTGTTTTCACGCTCTGGAAACGACGGGAGATCGGCTACAGCACCCGCCCACGACGCCGCCCCCGGCGTCGCCGCTGGAGAGGACGCTATGAGCCGATCGTTACCACCCCCGCTGAGTAACTACGCACCGAAGGAGAAAACCGATGCGATTCACGACCCTGACTCTGACCGCCGCCCTGCTGGCTTCGCCCGCTCTTGCCATGGGCGAAGGACATAACCACACCAAGAAGCACGAGGGCATGGACCACACCAAGATGGACCACGGCACCATGGATGGCATCCACACGATGGCCACGATCCACAGCATCGACGGCGACACCGTCAACGTCACCCATCCGCCAATCCCGGACCTGAAATGGCCTACCATGACGATGGATTTGATGCTCCTCGACGGAGCCGAGGTTGGCGAGGTCGAGGCCGGTGACGAGGCCATGCTGATGCTGGAAAAGGGCGATGACGGCATGGTCGGCATCCGCGCCATGATGCCCGCTAAGTGATGCGTTCGGGAGTGGCACCTTCCGCTCCCGTTCACGTATCGAAAGGGCATACCATGTTTCGACCGCTCGTCATTTGCATGGTTCTCCTGCTTATGCCCGTGCTGGCAATCGCCCACGGCAAGGCGACCGGTATCGTCAAGGAGCGGATGGATCAGATGGTCACGCTCAAGGACGCCATGAAGACGCTGAAGGATGAACTTGCACCGGGTGGCTCCTATGATACCGCGCGCGTGACCGAGGCGGCACGCATCGTCGAGCGACACTCGGGAGAGGCCATGACCGATAAATTCCCCAAAGGCTCGACGCAGCATTCCAAAGCACTACCGAATGTCTGGACCGATGGGGGCCGCTTCGCGGGACTGGCTGGCGAACTGGAGAGCTACGCCGCTGCCATGGTAATGGCCGCGCAGAATGGCGCGACTGCCCCCGCCAATCGCGGTATTCTGAGCATTTTCTCCGCCGCTCCATCACCGGAAGAACTGTCGCGCCTACACCCCTTTGAAGCATTTAAGGCTATGGCGGATGTGTGTTCCGCCTGTCACAGGGGATTCCGAATGAAGGGACCGTAATTTGCTCCGTTATACCAATCGCCCTGACTGGTGACTCATTTTGAGGATTCCCAATAGTCACAATGTCGAAGCCAGTTTGGCAATCATTGCTTCGTCGCGCGCGGCAACCGGTGTTTCGAGCGGCGTTTCCGCCTCGATCCGCGCAGGAACACCACCAAGCCGCAGCACGCGAGTCGCCAACCGCGCCGCTTCGCCCCGGTCATGGGTCACGAGGATCAATCGGGCAGGATGGGCGCGCAAAAGGTCGAGTAATAGCGCCTGCATCTTGGCCGAGACATCCCGGTCGAGTGAAGCAAATGGCTCATCAAGCAACAGCGTATCGGGGCGCATGGCAAAGGCCCGCGCGAGGGACACACGGCGCGCCTGACCCAGTGACAGGGTATTCGGGAATCGCTCGCCAATGTCGGGCAGGCCGACCGAAGCGAGCAGCGCATCGGCCTCTGCCCTGCTACACCGGGTCGTGAGCGTGAGATTATCCCGCACGCTACGCCATGGCAGCAAAGTAGGCTCTTGAAAAGCAAGCGCAATTCGCCCTGCCCCGCTCACGGCACCTTCATACGCCCCATCCAGCCCCGCGATGATGCGTAGCAGTGTCGATTTGCCGATGCCGGACGGCCCGATCAGCGCAACCGCTTCGCGCGATCCCACCTCCATCACAAAATCGCGCAGAATCACCGTCTCGCCATAGGCTTTGCGCAGAACCGTGACCCTCATGGCCGCCGCCAGCGCGTCGCGCGGCGCTCCCATGGTTGCAGCGCCAGCACCTCAACCACAAGCATCACGATAACGAAGCTAATGGCGTAGACGAGGACGCGGGCGACGTCGAAAAGCTGAAAATACTGATGGATCATAAAACCCACCCCGTTTGAGCGGCCAAGGAACTCGACGACGAGGACGATTTTCCAGATCAGCGCAATACCCGTGCGCCCCGACGCCGCAATATGCGGGGCAAGCTGGGGCAGAACGACGTGGCGCAGGCGTGTGGCGGGGGGCATTCCGAAAACACGGGCCATGTCTCGCAAGGCCGGGTCCAGCGCCCGCGCGCCCTCGCGCATCTGGGTCGCAACCAGCGGGATTTTGTTGATGGCAACGGCGGCAATGGCGGCGACCTCGCTCAGCCCAATCCAGATGTAACACAGCACGATGGTGACGAGCGCGGGCAGATTCAGCAACCCGATCAACCACGGATCACCCCACGCATTTGCGCGCCGATCCGTGCCGAGCCACAGCCCGATACTAGCCCCAACGACCATCGCGATGACGAATGCGGCGACCGTTCGGGCCAATGTTGCGGCAAGATGAAACAGCAGCTCACCGCTCGCCAGTTCGGCCAGCGCCAACCGCGCGACCGCCCATGGCGTCGGCAGGGTTGCTGGCGAGGCGGCCAGCCATGCAGTGAAGATCCAGACCAAAACGAATGCGGCAATCGACAGCAGAGGAACCGGCAGTTTCATCCATGCCATCCTGTAATCTGCTCGACCCCGACGAACCGCGCCATCCGGTCCAATTCTGCCGTCACCCGCTCGCGCCGCCGCGCCGACCATGCGACCCCCGGCTCGGGCCAGAAATTCAGGACGTTCAACACCCCAGCCTTCCGGTCTGCCTTTACCTCGATCCGGCCTGTAAAGCGGTGGCCTTCCAAAATCGGAAAGACGTAATATCCCCAGACACGTTTTGCCGCTGGTATGAACATTTCGACACGATAATCGAACCCGAACAACCGCGCTAGCCGCGCCCGGTCGCGGACCACCGGATCAAACGGATTAAGGATGCGTAGCCGCGTCGTCGGCGGTGTGACCGCCGCGATCCGATCCTCGATATCAGCGGGGGCAAGGGCCGCGAGCCACTCGCCGGTTGCCGTCTCGACCTCTACCGGACGCAGCGCCGCCTGCGCCGTCCAATCGGCGACTTCGCGCCGGTCTACCGCGTCCCAAAATCGCTGAATCTCGCCGGGACTAGCAAAGATGAGGCGGTCCAAAGCCGCCGTACATAACCAATCCACCGCCGCCGCATCTGGCATGTCGTGATCCCACAGATGCGCCGGATAAACCCGTTCGGCGAGGTCGTAATGCTTGGTGAAACCAACCCTGTGCGAGGTCGCCAACTCCCCACAATACCACATGAAATCGAGGGCCAGCTTGTGCGGGGGGCGCGACCACATTTCCTTTGGCCCCGTAACTTTTGTGTCAAAGGCTTGCGTGCTCAGCGGCCCTTCCGTAGCAATACGCGCCTTTATTACCGCACGTCCAGCTTCATCCAACATAGTCGAATACCAGCCCGCTTTGCCGATTTTCTCGCGTTTGCGGCGAAACTGCCTATGCCAATAGGGCAGGAATTCCATGGGCAGGATCGAGGCGTCATGGGTGAAATGCTCGAACACCGCGCGATCTTGCGCCAACAAGTGATCAAACATCTCTTCGCGGTACTTCGCGTTACGGCTCCATAAAATATGATGATGTGCGCGGGCGACGACTTGGATCGAGTCGAGCTGCACATAGCCCAATTTGCGCACGATATCGGGTAGATTGAGCGGGCCGGTCGGGGCTGTACCTAATCCTTGCGCAGCCAGCCAAAGGTGCCGCGCCGTGCGGTTGTCGATCCTCACCTGACTTAGGGCGCATCGAAGAAGACGCCATCGGGCAGCGTTTGCGCGTCTCCCGTCAGCGCATCACCGCCCAGCGCGGCCATGACGGCGAATAGCTTAGCCGCAGCCGCCGTATCGATAGGCTCTGGGCCGGGGATGCCCGCACGAAAACCGTTACGCAGGGCGATGAACTCGGCATCGGTCTTGGCATTCATCTTTGGGCGCAGGCGATCCCACGCGGCATTATCCGCCGCCAGCATCGCCTTCGCCCCCCGTGATGCAGCAAGCAAACCCGCCACCGCCGCTGGATTTTCGCGCAGAAACTCACCCCGCAGCACATATCCTAGCAATGGAATATCCGCCGATAGGCCCAGCGCCCCTGCTGCCTCTGCTACACCAACGACTGGCGCAAAGCCGCCCGCCTGCATCTTCGCTTGCCAGTGCCAATAAGTCAGGACGGCATCGACACTGCCCGATTCGGCCTGCCGCGCGATTAGGGGCGGGGCACCGAAGACTTGCTGTGTTTCGGCTTTAAGGTCGAACCCGCGTGACTGTGCGTAGGCGCGCAGGATCAACCAACTCTTATCGAGCGGGCCACCGGCGATACCGATCTTCTTACCGCGCAAATCCTCGATCTTAGCGAACCGCCCTTCACGCGCGATCAGCGAACCGACGCTGCGCGAATAGGGGATGAAGACGTAGTCGCGCCCCGCCGCTCGCTGGCGCGCCACCCATATCCAATCGGCGACCAGTGCATCCGCCGCCTCTCCCTCGAAGGCGATCTTCGCCGCCGCATTCCCCGCCATGCCCAGCACGTCGAGCGTGATTCCATTCTCAACGTCGAGGCTGTTGTGACGGATCGTGTCGAGTTCCCAGTTTACGGTTCCGAATTTCAGGGTAGCAATGCGGATGGGGGTTGGGTCGATGGCGAGGGATGGGGTGGCGAGCGACGCCGCAGCCAATGCCATGAATACGCGCCGACCTATCCAAACTCCCGCTTCCCCGGATGCCGCGTGGTATGAAGCACCGTTCAGCGTTGCAACGCTTCCGGGGCTATGGCTCGCTCTACTCACTTCGGCATCACCCGATAGGTCAATTCGCCGTCGCTTTGCGCATCGGCCTGCGCCATCGCCTGCATTTTGGCGTGCAAGGGCGATTTGATGCAAACCGGATCAGTCGCCGCCGCATCCCCAGCCATCGCCATCGCCTGACATCGACAGCCACCGAAATCGCGGGTTTTACGGTCGCAAGACCGGCAAGGCTCCTGCATCCAATCGAAGCCGCGATAGGCGTTGAAGGCGCTCGAATGCTCCCATATTTCGGCCAGCGGACGCTCTTTGACGTTGTCGAAAACCAAATGCGGGATCGTATGCGCGGCATGGCAGGGCATAACCCGGCCATCCGGCACGACATTCAACCCCGTCGATCCCCAGCCACCCATACAGGGTTTCGGGTAATCCGCATGGTGATCCGCAGGAACGTAATCGATGACCAATGTTCCTTTCAGCCGCTCACGCGCCTCAGCCACCCGTTGTCCGCATAGTTTCGCCTGCTCGCGGGTTGGCATCAGGGCGGCGCGATTCTTGTCGGCCCAACCGTGGAATTGCACCGTAGCCACTTCCAACCGCCGCGCACCTATCGTCACCGCGAGGTCGATCATTTCAGGCAGGCGGTCGATATTTTTCTCATGCACAACCGCATTGAGTGTCAGCGGCAGGTCGAGGGCTGTGGTCCATTTGCCCACATCCATTTTTCGCGAATAGCCGCCTTTATAGCCGCCGATGAGATCGGCCATTTCAGCATCAACACCTTGCAAGGATAGCTGTACATGATCCAAGCCCCGTTCCTGCAATCCCGCCAACCGCTTCTCGGTCAGGCCAATGCCCGATGTGATGAGGTTGGAATAAAGATCGTATTCTCGGCAGGCTGTTACGAGATCTTCGAGGTCGCGGCGCGATGCGGGTTCGCCCCCGGACAGATGCATCTGTAGCACACCCAGTTCAGCGGCTTGTCGGAACACATCGACCCAAACCTCGGTCGGCAATTCACCGTCGCGCTTGGTCAGCTCGATGGGGTTAGAGCAATAGGGACAGGAGAGCGGGCACCGATGCGTCACCTCGGCCAGCATGGCAATGGGCGGGCCGTAGGTGATCGTTGGCATGGCTCGGGCGTCGGGGGTAGGCGCGTCCATTAGGAAACCTCCAGCATCCTGCGATCCCGCAGCGATTCGAGGAATTTTACCACGTCGCCGGAAATCTGGTCCCGTGGCGCATTGTACTTCTCTGCCAGCACGTCGAGGATGCCGCCTAAGCTGCGCACACCATCCGTCTCGGCGAGGATTGCCGCGCCGATATCATCTAGCTTTATTGCCCGTTCGGGCGCGAGCAGAACCCAGTTTCCACGCACCTTATCATATTTGGTGCGGCATCCGCTGAGAAGACGGGGAATATCGTTTTCGGGGATCACAGCAGCCCCTCAACCCCGTCCCACGCCCCCGGCGGGATGCGGCCCGGATCGACATAAGCGGAATGTAGCGCGTCGAGCTGGGACCACAGTACATCTGTCTTGAAGGTCAGCGCAGCCGCAGCCGCATCCTGTTTTTCCAGTGTATCGGCGTGATCCAGCACATAGGCCAACCCAAAGGCCACATCCTTTGGGGCTTGCGTCAGGCGAGTAGAGAAATAGGCGAGGGACGATTCATTGGCGAAGTCGTAATGCTTAAGTAGCCCTTCGATCCGTTGGCTGTGGATTTTTGGCGCAAATAATTCAGTCAGCGACGAGGCCACGGCATCGAGCAATGGCATCTCGCGCACGAAACGCACATAGGCATCGACCGCGAATTTCGTTCCCGCCATGATCCCGCGCTCGGAGGCGACATAATCGGGGTCGACACCTACCGCCTCGGCCAGCCTCAGCCAGCGGGCAATACCGCCATCATGCTCGTTCGTCCCGTCATGGTCCTCAATCCGCGAGCGCCATGCGCGGCGCAACGCCGGGTCGGATATCCGCGACATGAACGCGGCATCCTTCATCGGGATGCGGCTTTGGTAATAATAGCGATTGATAACCCATGCCCGCACCTGAACAGGGCTGCATTGTCCCGAATGCAGCAGGTGATGGAACGGATGCTTGTCGTGGTAGCGGTCGGCCCCGATCTGGCGCAATCGCGCCTCAAAACCTTCGCGCGCCAGCGGGCCGGTCCCATTAGCCGCTTCCAAAGCGGTGGCACTCATCGCTCCCGTAGACATCGCACGCCCTCCTCGAGAATCACTCGGTGTTCAAAAAGAAAAAGGCGCGCCTCCGATATGGAGACACGCCAGAGCATTCAGTCTCGTACAGAGACTTAGAACAGCGTTTCTTCGCCTTCAGCTGGGAAATACATGTTGATTTCCATGCCGCATGTAACTTCTTCGATTTTTGGTGCAGTCCAAGCCATGATAGCCTCCGGTTGCTTTGTGTGAACGTGGGGTCATTTGTAGGTATTGAATGTCCGGGTTGTCAATTTTGAATTGCTAAGAGGATTCTGTGGTCCATATCGCTTTTCCCGTTGTCATGGCTGTATTCATAGCCACACCCGTTGCTGCACAGACCTTCGATGATGAGCCGTTTCCCGGCTATGCACACGATTGCGGCTATCCCATCAAGATTGAGCAGACCGCCAATTTATCCAAAGCACAGATCGATGCGGATGGGGTGGCGCGAATCGTAATCGACCCAAAACTCCTACAACCGCAACAGGGTTTTCACCGCACTTTCCTGATTGCCCATGAATGCGCCCATCACCGGATGCGGCACACCACACGCGGCGGGCTGGCCAAACGATTCAATGCGGAGCACGGTATCCGCGATCAGGAATTGAGCGCCGATTGCTGGGCGGCTGAGACGCTAACCAAGGTGGGGATGTTGCCTGCCCTCCTGAACATCGCCGATCAGTTCTGGCGTCGTGGCTTCGTTTCTCCGGGGGGCGGCTATCCGTCGGGCATCCAGCGATCAAACGTCATTCGTCATTGCGGGCGCATCGCGGTCGAAAAGATGCAGGCTGCGAGACTGCGCATTTTTCACCCGGCGGAACGATAAGCGAGAACCCTCTCGCCAAGCGCAAAATCATGCGCCATTGTACGCTCAAACGACATGAGAGGGAGACGACCCATGAGAGTACGCGCAGCCGTGGCATTCGAGGCGGGAAAACCACTGGAAGTAACCGAGGTTAATCTGGAAGGCCCAAAAGCGGGCGAGGTTCTGGTTGAGATCAAATCGACGGGCCTATGCCATACCGACGAGTTCACCCGCTCTGGCGACGATCCCGAAGGCGCGTTCCCCGCGATTCTCGGCCATGAAGGCGCGGGCGTCGTGGTTGATGTCGGCCCCGGCGTAACCACGCTGGAAAAAGGCGATCACGTCATCCCGCTTTACACACCAGAATGCCGCACCTGCGAGTATTGTCTCAATCCCAAAACAAACCTGTGTCAGCGGATTCGCACAACACAGGGAGCGGGCCTGATGCCCGATGGAACATCCCGTTTCAGCACCCTCGATGGTGAACCAATTCTGCATTATATGGGTTGTTCGACCTTCGCGAATTACACCGTTTTGCCTGAAATTGCGCTGGCAAAAGTCCGTAAAGACGCGCCATTTGAGAAGATCTGCTACATTGGGTGCGGCGTGACGACGGGCATCGGCGCGGTCATCAACACCGCAAAAGTCGAGATCGGTTCTAATTGCGTAGTGTTCGGCCTTGGCGGTATCGGTCTCAATGTTATTCAAGGCTGTCGCCTCGCTGGGGCCAATAAAATCGTCGGCGTCGACATCAATGATTCTAAAAAGGAAATGGGCGAGCGATTTGGTATGACCCATTTCGTGAACCCAAAAGAAGTTGAAGGTGATCTGGTCGCCCATCTGGTGGATATCACTGGCGGCGGGGCGGATTACTCTTTCGATGCGACGGGCAATGTCGGCGTCATGCGCGCGGCCCTAGAATGCGCGCATAAGGGCTGGGGTGAGAGCGTCATCATTGGTGTTGCTCCTGCCGGTGCAGAAATCTCGACCCGCCCGTTCCAGCTTGTCACGGGCCGTGTCTGGCGTGGTACGGCCTTCGGTGGTGCGCGGGGCCGGACGGATGTACCAAAGATCGTGGATTGGTACATGGACGGCAAGATCGAGATCGACCCGATGATCACCCATACGATGGGCCTTGAAGACATTAACCACGGCTTCGACCTAATGCATGAAGGCAAATCCATCCGTGCGGTGGTGAATTACTGATCGAAGAATGCTGCCCCGATCCGGGGCAGCGACATTTCGCGAGAAAACCAATGCTCTTGAACCGACGCTTTATGATCGCCGCGCCGACCGCGTTTGCGGCCTTCCCAGTATTCGCTGAAGAAGTCCGCCTCCTTACCGCCATCGAAGCGCATGAGAAGGCGTCGGCGGGTGAGATCGTGCTGATTGATGTGCGCGAGCCGGATGAATGGGCCGAAAGCGGCGTGGCAGAAGGGGCCGAGCGTATCAACATGCGCAATCCCCGGCTTGGTGCGATGCTCGACGCGGCGTTGGGCGGCAACAGGGATGCGGCGGTCGCTCTCATCTGTCGCACCGGCGCGCGGTCACAGGCGATTGCCGATGCGATGGCGCGTAGCGGCTTTACCAATGTCTTCAGCGTTGGCGATGGCATGTTCGGTTCCTCGCGCGGCCCCGGCTGGTTGCGCTCTGGCCTACCATTGGACAAAGCGCGATGATCGCTCGTACAGGGGGCGAACTGCTCGTTGCTTGCCTCGCAGAACAGGGCGTCAAGCGGGTGTTCTGTATCCCCGGTGAAAGCTATCTCGCCGCCCTTGACGCGCTCGTTGATGCCGATATCCGCACCATTGTCGCCCGCCATGAAGGCGGCGCAGCCATGATGGCCGAGGCCGATGGAAAGATGTCGGGCCGCCCCGGTGTGTGCTTCGTCACCCGTGGCCCCGGCGCGACCAATGCCGCCGCTGGCGTACATATCGCACAGCAGGATTCGACACCCATGATCCTGTTTATCGGTCAAATCGCCCGCGAGCATACGGGACGCGATGCCTTTCAGGAAGTCGATTACCGTCAAATGTTTGGTGGTATCGCAAAGCTGGTCGAGCAGGTCGAGGATGCAGCGCGCCTACCCGAAATCATCAGCCGCGCATGGCATGTCGCCATGTCTGGCCGCCCCGGCCCGGTCGTCATTGCCCTGCCCGAAGATATGCTCCGCGATACTGTCCAGACGCCCCCCGCCCGCCGGGTAGAGGTGGCCGAACCATCGGCAAGTGCAGCGCAGATGGATTGGCTCGCCACCTTGCTTAAAACCGCGCAGCGGCCCTTTCTCGTCGCGGGCGGTTCACGCTGGAACCCGGAGGCCGTGCGCGCCCTACGCATGTTTTCCGAACGATGGATGCTACCTGTTGGTTGCTCCTTCCGCCGCCAAAGCCTGTTCGATCACGAGCATTTCTGTTATGCGGGCGATGTGGGCCTTGGCATCAATCCACGCCTGAAAAAGCGGATTGAAGATAGCGACCTGATCCTGCTTCTGGGGGGGCGATTATCCGAAAATCCATCCCAAGGTTTTACTCTTCTCGCTTCGCCCAACCCGGAGCAGAAGCTAATCCATATCCATCCCGGATCGGAGGAATTGGGCCGAATCTACGCCCCCAGCCTTCCGATCAACGCCACGCCGGGCGGGTTTTTGTCTCGCGCGCTGGAGATCGACGCCCCCGAATCTCTACCATGGTCTATCGGTACGCAAGAGGCCCATGCGGATTACCTCGGTTGGTCAGATACACCGCCCGACGCCCCCGGTGACGTAACGCTCGGCCACGCAGTTACCCATATGCGCGAGGTTTTGGGGCAGGATGCGGTCTTTACGAATGGGGCAGGTAATTTCGCGGGTTGGCTGCACCGGTTCCACCGTTTCCGCCGCTATAACACTCAAGTTGCCCCGACCTCCGGCTCGATGGGCTATGGCCTACCCGCCGCCATCGCCGCGAAGTTGGCCTATCCCAAGCGTGAGGTCGTCTGTATCGCGGGTGACGGGGATATTCAGATGACATTGCAAGAGATCGGCACGGCAATGCAGGAAGAGGCAAATGTCATCGTCATCATCGCCGATAATGGCCAATATGGAACGATCCGTATGCATCAGGAACGCGATTATCCGGGCCGCCGCTCGGCCACGGGCCTCGTGAATCCAGATTTCGCCGCACTTGCGCAATCCTATGGAGCCTATGGCGAAAAAGTCGAAAACGACGCCGATTTCGCCGCCGCCTTCGACCGCGCCCGCAACGCAGAACGATGCGCGGTCCTGCATCTCAGGACAGATCCACGCGCCATATCACCGGGCAAAACGCTGGAAGGGTAGAGCCTATTTTGAATGTTCTAAATTTCTGGCAGTGCTTCGATAAGCGTTGCGTCATTGAAGAACAGCGCCTGAGAAATTGCCGCTTCCACTGCATTGCGCCGGAATGGCTTGGTCAGCAGGAACGCAGGTTCGGGCCGTTCCCCTGTCAGAAAACGTTCGGGATAGGCGGTGATGAAGATCACCGGCACGGGATAGTCGGCCAGAATATCGCGCACTGCATCGATACCGGATGAATCGTCCGCAAGCTGGATATCCGATAGGATTAAGTCCGGTGGCTGATCCGCTGCCATTGCTACCGCCATCTTATGCGTATCCGCAATCCCGGTGCAGTCATGCCCTAATCCCGTAACGATGGATTTGATATCCATCGCGATGATTGGCTCGTCTTCAATCACCATAATCTTCGCACGGGTCTGGTTACGGATATTGGCAAGGCCCGCATCGTAGAGACCCTGTCCCTCACTGACCGAAACACCCATGATCGTGGCGATCTGCTCCATCGAAAAATCCTCCAATGCTCCGAGTAGAAAAGCCTGACGTGCCTCTGGCTCGATCTGATCAAGACGTTTGCGCGCCGCAGTTTCCAGCAGCGACGACTCTGCCGAATCTGGTGAATCGACCTCTACCCATACTGAGCAAAAAGTCTTGAACAGCGCGACACGGGGATCGAGACCTTGCTCGAAAACCGAGCGGTCGGCCAGAATGGCTTCAAGGGTTGCGACCGTAAAACGATCACCTCGGTCCTGATTGCCGGAAAGAGCACGCGCATATCGACGTAGCATTGGAAGCTGTGGCGCTATCGTAGCATGAAGGTCGGTTTCATTTTCCATAATATCTAGCCGTCTAATTACGTTGATCCTTGGCGGATACATATATGACTCTCTCAAAGCTTTGACAGGGCCATGGAACTATCTTGTCACAAGTTGCGTTGTCCCTGTGATATATCAATACTACGAATTTTTGGGGTTATGATGGCCACCAGCGAAAATCGCAACGACGAGCCTTCCTCCAAAGAACGCGGCGACGAAGACGCGATTTCGCGAAATCTGAAACGAGTCTTCAACGAGGTCGCGAACGAGCCGCTGCCCGATAAACTGTCGTCCCTTCTCGAGCAATTGCGCAAGAATGAGAAATCAGAATGACCGATGCCCAAGCGGCGCATCAAGAAGAAATGGTCAGCCATATTCCTGCCCTACGCGCCTTTGCACGCAGTCTCGCTAAAGATTCATCTCGCGCAGATGATCTTGTACAGGAAACTGTCTTGAAAGCGTGGAGCAATCTCAATAGCTTCACAACCGGAACTAATATGCGCGCATGGCTCTTCACGATCCTGCGTAACACCTTCTATTCGGAATTCCGAAAAATCCGCCATGAGGTCGAAGACATTGATGGAAAATTCGCCGCACAAGTAGCAGATAAACCAACTCAGGATGGGGTTATGGAAATGCGAGATTTTGAACGCGCATTTGCACAGCTACCTGCTGATCAACGAGAAGCTTTGACGCTTGTCGGTGCGTCTGGTCTGACTTATGAGGAAGCCGCCGAAATTTGTGAATGTGCGGTTGGTACGATCAAAAGTAGAGTCAATCGCGCTCGCGCACGACTATCGGAGATGCTGAACATGGATGAAGATAATGAAATGGTTGCGCCTATTGCGGACGCATCCTCTGCCTGATTTCATCAGGTCATCGCCATGAATGTCCCGTCTTTCAGTTTACGGGCCCAAGTCGCGTTTTTGCTCGCTATAGCAACATTGCCCGTCGGAGTTCTGGGGTTAGCCCAAAGTTACGCGACCTATAATGAGGTGCGGAGCCTTCGTCTGAATACCTTGGCTATTGATGCGGCCATGGCCAGCGACCGCGAACGCAGGGCTATTCGCGAAACATTCGGCGCACTTGATGCATTAAGCGCACAGATCGGTACAGTTCCGCCCATCGAACCATGCGCCACGATTATGCGTGCATATGTGGAAAGCGATGGGCAAGTATCTTTCGCAGGGGTACGTTCGGCAGATGGAGCCATGCTCTGCGGCTACCCTCTCGACACTCCATTAGATCTACGCGAAACACAGGAATATCAGCATTTTATCGACAATCCGCGCCGTATGGTTACGGTTCATAAAAAGGGAGGCATTACAGGCGAGCCAGTTATCGTAGCGCACAAACCGATTGTCCGCGATGAGATATTTGCTGGTTCCATTGTAGTCGCCACACCGAGCAAGTATCTGGACTGGGCCAACTCGGAAAACCAAGAGCGCGATGGGCATTTTGCCATCGTCAGCAGTCAAGACTTGAGTGAGGAAGGACAAAGAAACGATCCTGAAGATGATTGGTTACCATCACCTAAAGAATTGAAGACATTACTGAAAGATGCTCGCAATACTGGCGTGCTTTCATCGGCGATTGGTGGCGGACGAATATACTCGGTTACACCGCTTTTCGAGAATGATATTTTTTCGGTTTCGAGCTGGCCAATTAGCCGCGCTGAAACAAGGATCACGCCGACGCAGATTCTTATACTTTTATTGCCCCTTGTCATGTGGGGTTTGGCGGTATTTGTCGCTTATTTCGCTGTTGACCGCTTTGCCTTGCGGCATGTTGTTTATCTTGATCGCCTAGTCGCCGCCTATACGCAATCGAAGGGTGGCTTACGAGCGAGCGGTGTTCGCGATGCGCCATTGGAATTTGCCAAACTAGGCGCAAGTTTCGACCTGATGGCACAAGATATCGAAAAGCGCGAACATGATCTTCAGAGGTCGGTCGCCGAAAAGGATTCCTTGCTCAAGGAAGTCTACCACAGGGTCAAGAATAACCTTCAACTCGTATGTAGCCTCGTGAATCTGCAACTGCGCGATGCGCGAAATGATCACGAGCGCGAAGGATTGCAACGGTTACAGGATCGGGTCCATGGCCTTGCCGCTGTCCATCAAAGGTTATCGGAGGCCGAACGCTTTAACGCGGTGCGCATCGACGAGCTTTTGAAAGAAATTACCGAGCAAGCGAAAGAAGTACGCGGCGACCTTGGCAGCCATGTCAGTATCTCGCTTGACCTTATGCCTTATTCCGAAGGCCCAGACCGCGCAATTCCTATTGTTCTTTTAGCGTCGGAGGCCATTGCCAACGCTTTCAAGCACGCTTTAGAAAAAGCGACGTTGGGCTGGCTTCGCGTATCGTTGAGTGAAAGCGATGACGATCTTTTATTACTCGAAATCGTAAATTCACTACCGGAAGGAATACCACAACCATCTGCGGACCCTACCGGGTTGGGATCACAGTTAATTCAAGGATTTACCAGCCAGCTTCGTGGTACACTTGAACGTAATATCTGCTCTGAGTATTACATTTTAAAAATAAGATTTCCGCGATCGGAAGAATAACCCCGGCACATTCTTCTGTCCTGTGGAGAATGTGCCGGATTGATATCAACTCGCGGCAGGCTCGCTCGCGGCGGCAGCGCCATTACTTTCGCCTTGCTCAGACGCACGGCGAGACAGCTCACGGCGATAGAGCGCCACGAAATCAACTGGGTCGAGCATCAGTGGAGCATAGCCGCCATCGCGCGTGACATCTGCGATGATTCGGCGCGCGAAGGGAAACAGAATGCGCGGGCATTCAATCAAGAGCAGCGGCTCAAGCACCTGTGGCTCGTAATTCGTGATGTTGAAAACACCCGCATAATCCAAAGACACGGAGTAAAACTCTTGAGTCTCCGTGCGCGAAGACGCTTCGATGCGCAGACCGACCATGAAATTCTCTTCATCGCGCTTACCCGCATCGACGTTGATATTCACCGTTACGCTAGGTGTGCCTTCGGGCTTTTGCAGGGCACCGGGATTGGTAAATGTCAGCGAACGCGCGAGTTGTGCGCGAATGCTGATCTGTGGGCCTTGTTGTTGCTGAGCTTGCGCTGCGGCGGCGGGGTCATTTGGGGTATCGGCCATAATGCTTGTCCTTCTGGAACGCTACTTGAGTCGGGCTAACACGCGGCGATTGGTCATGCAACGGCATGAACCCCTATCGCTTCGCAACCATTGGCCCTATACCATGGGAAAGCATTATCAAATGGTAACGATCGCCACAGTGTGACCGGACCTGAACCGCGCGGGAACCTCATGCTCGTTGAAATCATCATCCTCGCCGCCGTTGCCGGATTCCTATTCCTGCGACTTCGTGATGTCTTGGGCCGCAAGACCGGACATGAAAACCCAAATGACTGGTTCTCCAGCGAGCCAACCACGCGCGATGCGGGCGGTGACGAAGCGGATAAGGTCGTGCAGTTTCCGGGGCGCGACTCCACTGCGCAGCCCCTACCCGATGATCACAGCGATATTTCGACGGTTGCGAGCCTAGAAAGCGACGTGGGTCAGACTTTCATCGCGGCGAAGAAAATCGAGCCAGATTTCAACGCCATCCGCTTCATCGATGGCGGACGGGCGGCGTATGAGATGATTCTCATGGGATATGAGACGGGCGACAAAGATACGCTACGTCCCCTGCTCGCATCCGATGTGATGGAGAGTTTCGAGGGAGCAATTGATGACCGGAAAGAAAAGGGACTGTCCGTCGATGCCCGTTTTATAGGGCTACGCAGTTCTAAGATCACCGGGGCGCGCTTGGATGAAACAACTAATGCGATGCAGGTCGATATCCGATTCGATGCCGAAATGATCGTAGCCGTCCGCAATGCTGAGGGCGAGATTGTGGAGGGTGATCCAGAAGTTGTGCGCCGAATGAATGATTTGTGGACCTTTGAGCGCACATTGGGCACCAATGATCCATCATGGATACTCGTCGAGACGGGCGACTAACGGCCATGCGCGCGCTCATATCCCTTGCGCTGGCCCTGACATTAGGGGCTTGCGCCACCCAACCAACGCCCGCAGTTATCGCTGTTCCACAGCCGGTTGCGCCTAAATTTATCCCTCGTAGCACGCCGCCCGCTACGGTGGCCGTTGTTCCATCACAGCCTTTGACGCCTGTTACAGCACCATCACCAGCGCAGGCGACGATCTCGACCATACCCATACCGCGCGAAGCTGTGACTACCGTTCCCGATGTGCCAGAAGATCAGGTGCAGGCGCTTGCCTATGAAGACCTTATTGGCTGGCGCGATGGCGATCATGTCCCAACACTCGTGGCCATGCGCGCAGCCTGCGATAAGATTTCAGACGCCCCGGCAGATGCTTCCATAGGGGGTCATGCCATCGGCGGACAACCCTTGTTCGGTAAAGGTCTGGATTGGTCGCAGCCTTGCCGCGAAGCCCTACGTACCAATGACGCAACTGACTTTTTCGAGCGTTGGTTCGTCCCCGTTTCCTTGGGTGGCTCAGAGAACGGCACCGCCCTTTTCACCGCCTATTTTGAGCCAGAGATCAATGGGTCGCGCGTGCGTGGTGGGCCTTATCAGCATCCACTTTACGCCCGCCCGGATGATCTGGAAAAAGGTGTTCCTTACTTCGACCGCGCCGCCATTGATGCAGGGGCGCTCGCCGGGCGTGGTCTTGAACTTTTCTGGCTCGACGATCCGGTCGATAGTTTCTTCCTTCATATTCAGGGATCAGGCCGCATCCGACTACCCGATGGTTCGGTCGCACGGGTTGGCTTTGCAGGTAAGAATAACCGCTCCTACGTCGCCATCGGTAGGACGCTGGTAGAATGGGGCGAGATGGAACTCGGCGGCGTTTCTAAGCGCAGCATCGAGGACTGGATTGCCGCCAATCCAGCCCGCCAAAATGAGCTATTCGCCACAAACCCATCCTACGTCTTCTTTACCGAACGCGAAGAACTAAACGCCGATCAGAGCCTCGGCCCCATTGGCTCCTTCGGTCAACCGTTGCCCTCGCAACGCGCCATCGCCATTGACCGGCGTTATTATGCCTTGGGCATTCCAATGTGGGTCGATTTCGACAGCCCGGTTGGCCCCATGCGCCGCTTGACCCTTGCCCTTGATACTGGCGGGGCAATCAAGGGTTCGCGCCGTGCCGATTTCTTCTTTGGGTCGGGCAAGGCGGCGGATGAAGCGGCAGGTAAAACCCGCGCCCGTGGTCGCCTGATCGCGCTAACCCCGCGTACGGCCTATGAGCGGGTGTTCGGTCCGATATCATGAACGGACGCGACCGGCGCACCCGCCGCGCTAGCGAGCAGGAGTTGGCCCTATGGCGCGCGGTTAATACCGATACGGTGCTGACCCGCATCCATCAAACAACCCGTGTTCCCGATAATCCAGAAGCCCACCCCACCCTGCCGCTGCGTGTGAGGCAGGTGCCGGATGCAAAGCCGCCGCTTCCTTTCGCTCGACCCGCACCGCCCGTATTGACTGGCTTCACCCCCAAACCCTCCAGCATCGATACCCTGCGCGACACGACACCCGGCCTCGATCGCAATACTGCCCGCGCCCTACGCCGGGGCGAACGTAGTCCCGATGCCCGCATTGACCTGCATGGCATGACCGCCGACCGGGCGCATGGTGCATTGAGCGCCTTCATTCTCGCCTCACGGCAACGCGGCCATCGCTGCGTTCTCGTCATCACTGGCAAAGGCCGCCGCTATACTGCTCCATCAATGAGCGGCTTCAGCATGGAGCATAGCGAGGGCGTCCTACGCCGTGACGTGCCTCGCTGGCTACGCGAGCATCCCCTCGGCGGCGCCATCGTCGGGGTCTATAAAGCACATCAGAAACACGGTGGCGACGGGGCGCTCTACGTTTATCTGCGCAAGGCCCGGTGATAAACCGTCTGGCAAAACACTGGCATAATATAATGCCTAAAGGGCTGTTTGGGCGTGCCCTTCTGATCCTCATTATCCCCGTTATTTTGCTTCAGATCGTTGTCACCCTCGTCTTTATCGAACGGCATCTGGACGGCGTAACCCGCGAGATGAGTGCGACCATCGCCCGCGAATTGCGCAGTTTTGCGACGGTCGTGGAGGCCCAATACACGGATTCAGCTATAGACCGGACGGTTTCTGACCTCGCAACCGGCATCGGCTATCATCTTGAATACAGTCCCAGCGATTTTATTGATCCACAGGAGCGCCGCCCTTTCTATCGCATCGCTGCCCGTGCCATTATCGAAACGTTGCAGCGTGATGTCGGTTTTCCGATCAGTGTGGATACCGAGCGCACACCCAAGAACGTCCATGTCGCGATACAGTTGAGCGAAGGCGTGCTGTATGCACAGGTTCCTGAACGCCGCCTGACCACACGCAACCCGCATTTTTTGTTGGTTTGGATGGTTGCTGTTTCGGTTTTCCTCGTCATTATCGCCATTCTTTTTCTGCGCAATCAGGTCCGCCCTTTGCGCCAGCTCGCCAGCGCGGCGGAGGCCTTTGGTAAAGGGCAATCTACATCAGATTTCAAAGCCGCCGGGGCCGAAGAAGTGCGCCGCGCCGCCATCGCCTTTTTGACCATGCGTGCGCGGATTGAGCGTCAGATCGCCCAACGTACCCTGATGTTATCGGGCGTCAGCCATGACTTACGCACCCCGTTGACCCGAATACGCCTATCCCTCGCCATGCTCGACGATCAGGACGAGGCGCGTAACATGGCGCGCGATGTGGATGAGATGGAACGCATGGTCGACGGCTTTCTTGCCTTTGCGCGTGGTGAGAGCGGCGAAATGCCCGAACCCATTGACCTTCGCGCGATGCTCGAAAATATCCTCGCCGACGAAATAGCCATGGGTCACACCGTTACCCTCGATCTGCCCGAAACGGAGGATGGTGGGACCACTTTGCCGCTACGCGCCGATTCTGTCCGCCGTTGCCTACGCAATCTGATCGAAAATGCGTCCAAATACGGGGATGGTAAAGTATGGGTTACATTGCGCGCCGAAGCGCGCCGCGTAACCATCGAGATCGAGGATGATGGCCCCGGCGTTCCTGCCGCGAGACGCGATGACATTCTGCGCCCATTTACACGCGGTGATATGGCCCGCAATCAAGATCGGGGTGGAGGTACGGGCCTTGGCCTGAGCATCGCGCTTGACGTGGCCCGCGCCCATGGTGGTGATCTAATCCTCTCCGTGAGTGAACGAGGCGGATTATCGGTCCTTGTGACTTTGCCGCGATGATACCCGGCGCAGCCCAACCACTGGCATGGGCACGATCCTTATGTTCGTCACTGCCGCCTGCGCCATTACGGGGGCCGCTCTGCTTATCCTATAACGAATTGCGATAAACCTGAGCCATGTTTTACGCCAAGAGTCGCGCAAAATATGGCGCTTGGTGATTCAGGATAATCGCAATTCGCTTTAGCCGATCTCGTCAGCCCCGACACAGGCCAGCATAACCTCGGCCACGGCGATATCCTGCTCGCCCGAACCGGACCCCACGCCAACCGCGCCCGCAATCTGGCCATCGAGCTTCACCGGCATTCCGCCCGGCAGGTTTGTCACGGCATTGCCCGTGGCCGCCGCAATCTTCGCCGCAAACTCCTCTGGCATCCCGCCTGTCGCCGCCCCGGTCGAGGCCGCCGTGCGTGCTTTGGCCGTTGCGCTGAGCATCGATAGGTATTTCGCACCCGACATACGCAGCGATGCGATCACCTCGCCAGAGGCATCAACCACGACGAGGCATTGCGGCTGTCCAATCTCGGTTGCCTTGGCCATGCCATTCTCCAGCATGGAGAGGGCAGCGGAATGGGTCAGCACAGGGCGGCTGTCGAAAAGCGGTCCATCAGTCATAAGGGTTCCTTCCGTGAATTTCAGCGCGTAGACATAGGAGGAGGCTCGCCTGAATCCGAGAGAAAAATGGACTGCACCCCCCGTAACCTGCTGAATGCGATGTTCGAGGCGGCTGTTGCCGCCGCTGATCCGATGCTGTGTGTCCCTGATCACCTGCCCCGTGACGTGAAGGGCCGCCTTGTCGTGGTCGGCGCAGGCAAGGCATCCGCGCGCATGGCGCAGGCGGTGGAAAGGCACTGGGATGGCCCACTTGAAGGGGTGGTCGTTACGCGCTACGGCCATGGTGCGCCTTGCCAACATATTCGCATTATCGAAGCCGCGCATCCCGTGCCCGATGTGGCGGGGGAGCAAGCGACGCGCGATATCCTCAATGCAGTGGCGGGCCTGAGCGAAGACGACACAGTTCTGGCCCTGATTTCGGGGGGTGGGTCCGCGCTGTTAACGGCACCCGCAGGCGATATCACGCTCGACGAGAAACGGGCGATCAACACTGCGCTCCTGCGTTCTGGCGCGCATATTGGCGAGATGAATACGGTCCGCAAGCATCTTTCCTTGGTCAAGGGCGGAGGATTGGCGGCGGCGGCGCATCCGGCGCGCGTATTATCGCTAATGATCTCGGACGTGCCGGGCGATGATCCCGCGACCATTGCATCCGGCCCGACCGTTGGTACGGAGACGGGGCCGATGGATGCCCGCGCGTTGCTGGAACGATACGGCATCGACATGCCCGCCTCGGTCAGCGCGTATCTCGCGTCTGGCGAGCGCCCACCCTTCACTGATGATGTGCGGCTTGCTCGCACCGACAACCGCATCATCGCCGCCCCACAAATCTCGCTGGAGGCGGCGGCAGCGGTGGCCATTGCGGCGGGGGTCACACCCATCATTCTTGGTGATGCCATTGAGGGCGAAGCGCGCGAAGTAGCCCGCGTCCATGCCGGAATTGCCGCACAGGTCCGCCGCCATCACCAACCCTTTCCCGCCCCTTGCGTTCTGATTTCAGGGGGTGAAACGACCGTTACCATTCGCGGGGGTGGGCGTGGTGGACGCAATGTAGAATTCGCACTCGGCCTTGCGCTCGGCCTCGAAGAAGCCCCTAGCATCTATGCCATCGCCTGCGATACCGACGGGGTAGACGGGGCGGAGGAAATTGCCGGAGCCATCATCACCCCCGACACGCTGACCCGCGCAAAAGCGGCGGGAATCGACCCTCGCGCAATGCTCGACCGCAACGACGGCCATGCATTTTTCGAGGCGCTCGGCGATCAGGTCATCACCGGGCCAACCCTGACAAACGTCAACGATTTCCGCGCCGTGCTGATCGTGTAGGAGAGAGCCATGCCCCTCGCCCAGCTAAACCTTGCCGTTCCTCGTCATCCACTCGATGATCCGCGCATGGCGGGATTCATGGAAAATATTGGCCGAATCAACGGGCTGGCCGAGAAGATGCCGGGCTTTATTTGGCGCTTCCCTGAACATCCCGAAGGCCATCCCGACCATGAGCCGTTGCCTTGGCCTAATATTACTCTGACCATGAGTGTCTGGGAGGATGCCGCTTCGCTGCGCCATTTCGTATGGAACACCCTGCACAAGCGCTTCTACGAGCGACGGCAAGAATGGTTTGCACCGATGCAGACGCATTGGCTCGTACTGTGGTCTGTCCCCGATGGGCATCGCCCCACGCTGGCCGAAGCAAAAACAAGGCTCGACCATCTCGATGCCCATGGCGACAGCGATTTTGCCTTTGGCTGGGCGCATCTAACCAGTGTCGAGGCGGTATGAACCGCCGCAACTTCCTACGTATCTTCGGCCTTGGCGCGCTGGCCTCAGCATTGCTCGGCACATATGCGGTCGCCATTGAGCCGCTCTATCGTCTGCGGATCAGCCGTTACGCTTTCACACCTCCGCGTTGGACACCGGGGCTAAAACTGCGCGTGGCGGTTCTGGCCGACCTTCATGCCTGCGATCCATGGATGAGCCTGAAACGAATCGAAGAGATCGTCGCGCGGACCAACGCGCTCAAGCCGGATATCATCTTGCTCGTCGGTGACTACAGCGCGGGCATGAGTGTTGTGATCGACTATGTTCACTCAAAAGACTGGGCACCGGTTTTGGGTCAGTTGAGCGCGCCGCTTGGCACCTATGCGGTCCTCGGCAACCATGATTGGTGGGAGGACAAGACAGCCCAAAAGACCGGCAAGGGACCAACCTTCGGGCACCGCGCCTTGGAAGCGGCAGGCGTCACCGTTCTGGAAAACGATGCCCTGCGCCTCGAAAAGGATGGCGCGCCGTTCTGGGTGGCGGGTCTGGGCGATCAACTCGCATTGTTGCCTTACAACAAATATGGGCGCATCAACTGGCAAGGCATGGACGATCTACCCGCCACAATGGCGCAAATTACTGACGATGCGCCCGTCCTACTGATGGCCCACGAGCCAGACATCTTCCCCCGTGTGCCAGATCGAATATCGCTCACCTTGTCGGGCCACACCCACGGCGGACAGGTGCGCCTGTTCGGCTGGTCGCCCATCGTCCCCTCGCGCTACGGCAACCGTTACGCCTATGGCCATGTGGTCGAGCGCGGGCAGCATTTGCTGGTTTCCGGGGGTCTGGGCTGTTCCATCGCCCCGATCCGTTTCGGTAGCCCGCCTGAAATCGTGCTGCTAGAGCTTGGATAGCGTAGCTACGCCGCCGCCCCGTCAAGCCAACCATTCGGCCCATACCCGAATTCGGCCAATGTCTCGGCCTGTGTCTGCGCCAGTTTCTGCGCCTCCGAATCCGCCAGAAACGCGAACCCGCGATCCGCGCGCAGCTTGGCCGTTGCCTTCTCAAAGCGCAGCCCGCTCATGTCGAACCCGACAAAATCCGACAATTCGCGACAGATACTTTCGGGATTCTCCAAAAACGTCTCGTACCGAACCGAATAGGCCCGATCCCCCAATGCTGCGACATGCTTGACGCAGGCGGACTCATATTTCTTCCACAGATCGACCCCAAAGCCGATATCCGTCTCCAACGGCGAGAGATGAACCCCGCTGCGCGGGCGCAGCCGAAAGCGCGCGGGCGACTTGGTTAGCTGCGTATCGAACCCATCGATCACCTTGCCATAGCGGTGCTGTAGGCTACGCGCGACATCGAAGCCGTGGCGAATGACATGTACGACCTTCGCATCGGGATAGAGGCGCAGCCATAATGGCAAAGTCAGGCTGTTGCGTGGGTCTTTCCACCCCCAAAATCCGCTGCCACCGGCAAGCCCAAACCCCCGCCTCGCCCCCTGAAACAACATCGCCGCGCGGGCTGATTTCTGACGCTCGCGTAGATACCGCTCGAACAAATCCATAAGGCGCTCATCGCTCAGCAACATTTCGATACGGTCGGGATAATCCCAGCGCGCGGCACATTGCTCTAGTAACCAGCTATTCTCGCGCAGATGGAAGACCGACTCCCCATTCTGCTCACGCACAGCACCCATAAAAACGCCCATATCACGCATGAATTCCGTCAACATCGTTGTACCGGAACGATGCATACCAATGACGATGATCGGCGATGAAGTGATGCTGGAAGCCATCGGGTAATCCTCAAATACAATGTATCAAATCAGGTTTGCGAGCCGAGATCGGCGTAATCCTTGAAATTCTCCAACAGAGCTTCCGGCTCGACCAGCAGCGCATTAATCAGCTTGCGCCGCTTCGCCTCCAGCATTGGCCTCGCCTCTGAGACCTCCCGCGCAGCCATTCGCCATGCTTTTAGCGACCCCGGTGAGCGCAGCAGAAAATATGGCGGCATGGCGAGATTAAAGACTGTATAGGCGGGCCGAACCTTACGCCAAACTTCATCTGGAAAGCTCTGAAGGGCGAGAAACTTGCGATTGCGAAAGACGCGGACCTGATAATCCAGCGGCTTGTCGAGCGCGCGGCGCTTGCCCCCAACCGACCCTGACCCGACATGCCACGCCTTCGCCGCCGGATAGAACAGAACTTTCCAAGCCCGCGCTCGCGCACGCCACCAAAGCTCCATATCTTCCCACCCCGTGACAAAATCCTCGTCGTATACATGGCCGAAGGTTTGGGTCATGTCCTCGATGAAAGAGCGGCGAAAGACGGGGAAGCTGCCCGTAACGCCAAAACCAAAACATTCACGGTCGAGCGGGGCGGCCCCGATGCCGCGAACCGATTTGCGTAGGAATAAACGACCCGAAGCTGGGGCCGCTTCATCGGTACGGCGATCTCCGTCGAGAATAAATTCGCTACCCCCAATGACGCCGATCTTCTCATCCGCCGCAAACCGCGCCGCGACCTTGCTCAGATGCGATGTTTCCAAAACGACATCGAAGCCCATCGGCATGACGAATTCGCCCGTGGCGCGCGTGATTCCGTAATTCATACCCCGCGCAAAGCCGGTATTTTCGCCGACTTCATAGACTGTAATCCGCGCGTTATCTGCCGTGATATCGGCCACACCCGCGATTGAATCATCCGTTGAGCCATTATCGACCAGCAAGATTTCGACGTCCGAATGATCCTGATCGAGAACGGATTGAAGGCAAGGGCGTAACGCCGTGCCACCGTTCCAATTAAGGATCACAACGCTCGCGCGACCCGGAACGACTGTAGTACTGGACGTCATCGAAAAACTCTCCACAAGGCACGCACTGGGAAGCGACTCTTTATCAGATTTTGGTGCAATAAAACTGCAAGAACCACCTTGCATTGCCTATCAGCCGAAAGAAAGGCACCATGAATTCATTTTGCTGATCTGGGCAGGGGGTATATCGGATGAGGGCTGGCGGCAGAGGCGCTTGAACAGGTTTTTTGAGGCATATTTCATTATCACGGCATAGCAAACCGGAAGGATGTGGCTCTGACCTGAATTTGGATTACGGATGGGCGATGATCGCTGCGTTGGGAGTTGCAACATAGAGAAAGGTGCGTAAAGCTTGATACCGTCAGAAGCGGACAATCGGCTTACCCTTCTGACATGCGACCGGTTTTGAGCAATATTATCAGAGCAATCAGTAGACTTAAAGTACACCTGTTTCTTAGTAAGAAAGATTGAAGCGATATGCTTTTCAACTCGATTCCGTTTATTACAATATTTCTTCCAATATGTTTAATTGCTTTTTATCTTGCAGTGCGCACCAACACTCGGATTGCACTTTACACTCTTATTGTCTTTTCTTTGGTTTTTTACGCCTACTGGAATCCCCCTTTCGTATTGCTGATCATCGCATCAATTTGCATCAATTTTCAAATTGGCTCTACTCTTCAAAAACTGCAATCTGGTGGGGCAAAAAAATTACTGTTAGCGACTGGTATAATACTCAATATTTCCTGTATTGGGTATTTTAAATATGCCAACTTCTTTATAGATATTGCAAATAGTGCAACTGGCGGAAGCACATCATACCTTGATCTTGTGCTTCCTTTGGGTATTTCCTTTTTTACATTTCAGCAAATTGCATATCTCGTTGATGTGTATCAACACAAAGTATCAAAATCATCATTTACTAATTATGCTTTCTTTATTTCATTCTTCCCACAATTGATCGCTGGGCCAATCGTTCACCATTCCAAGATCATCCCACAACTCTCTACCGAGCGTTTTTCTCGGTTTAATAATACCGCTTTCTTCGACGGCCTGACGATTTTTCTACTCGGTCTGGCGAAGAAGGTGCTGCTTGCCGATCAATTCGCGATGTATGCCGATGTGGGTTTCGCGGCGGCGGCTGCCGGGGAAGATCTGAGTTTGTTGGAGGCATGGGGCTGCGCCCTTGCTTACACCTTCCAGCTTTATTTCGACTTTTCGGGCTATTCCGACATGGCAATCGGTCTGGCGCGGATGTTCAATATCGAGCTGCCGATGAACTTTAACTCGCCCTACAAGGCGCGCAATATCATCGATTTCTGGCGGCGCTGGCACATTACCCTCTCCGAATTTCTGCGCGATTATCTCTATATTCCTCTGGGTGGCAGTCGGCTGGGGCCGCTCCGCCGACATGTCAATCTCATGCTCACCATGCTGATCGGCGGGTTGTGGCACGGCGCCGGGTGGAGCTTCGTCCTCTGGGGCGGCTGGCACGGGCTGGCATTGGTCGTAAACCACATGTGGCTAAAGGTCCGGGGCGATCGGGCCAGCGGTCGCATCAGAAACTTCTTCTGTTGGACGCTCACTTTCCTCGTCGTCGTTATCGGCTGGGTCCTGTTCCGCGCGGAAAACGTGAATGATGCGGTTAGCATCTATCGGGGGATGATCGGTTTGAATGGTGCAACAGCGCCCGACCAGATCATCGCATTGCTCGGCCCGCTTCGCGCGGTATTCGAGGGTGTCGGCAACCTGCCTTATCTTTATGATGCAAGCGTCCTCGGGTTTTTGGAGGTTTTCGCGATGCTGGGCTTTGGATTGCTGCTCTGTGCTGCATTTCCAAATCTCCATCAGTTGACCCCGGCATGGCGCGTATGGATTCTGGTGCCGAGTTTTGCGCTGACGATCCAAAAGATATTCTTCAGCGACGCTGCGTCCCCCTTCTTGTACTTTCAGTTCTAAGAGGTTGGCATCATGAACTTCCTTCGTCTCATCATCGCCATGCTCGCCTCGTTCGGGCTGTACTATCTGGTCTTCAACACCGCCATTGCACGGCCCATGACGCGCGGCACAATCTTCGAAATGCTCGACCGAAAACTCGCCCATGCCCAAGCATCGCAGGAGCCGCAGCTTTTCTTCATGGCCGGATCGAACGCGCGTTATTCCCATAGCTGCGCGGTATTGTCCGCTGAACTCGCGCGCCCTTGCACCAATATGGGGATTGCAGCGGGTGTGGGCATCGATATGCAGCTCAGCGCCCTCGGCGGCGTCGTGCAACCGGGCGATACCATCTATATGCCATTGGAATACAACCAGTATTCTGTAGTCGGTAGTGCAGTCATGTTCTCTGCGGAGACCGGGGAATGGTTTCGCCGCGACAAGGCCGGACTCTACGAAGCGCGCGGGCCGGAGGGTGTGCTCAAAGCTTTCTTCCATTTCGATATTTCCTACGGTGCCCAATCCGTTTTCGAGATGTTGTTTCAGGCAATAGGCGGCACACGGCGGGTTGGACTTCAGACCATGAATGAAATGGGCGATGAGGTCGGGCACACATTGGAAAAATCCGAGCCATACCGCGAAGTCTTGGCAAAAAAGGAATGGGCGGCCCCGGTGCGCGGCGAAACACTGATAGCGGATGCCCAACCGGGTGATGCGCAAAGTCGTATCGCGGCATTTGTCGCTACGATGGCGCAAAACGACGTGACGGTGATCGGTGGCCTGCCGACCACATTCGACGATATGCCGATACCCGATGATCTGATCGAAGGTCTGCGCGCGCTGTTCACGGAAAACGGTGGGCAGTTCATTGCACTCGATAATCGATCCCAATACCCAAGGGCAGAGTTCCACGACACGCATTATCACTTGAATGAGACTGCCGCCGCCGCCCATACGCGGCGCGTTGCGGCGGCCTTGCGCACTATGATTGACGAGTGAAGAAGCAGGCACACCAAACCGCGCCCCGCCTCGCAGCAACAGCCCTCCGTCCAAAACTATGCGCTTCCCTCAGGCGGCATTTCGGCCAGCGCCATCAGCGCCAATTCCTGACAATCGGTGCGCAACACCTCGCTTTTGAAACCAGGGGGACGGAGACGCGCCACATATAGCGATTTGCTGAGACTCTATGGCGCAATCTGATCGCGTTTCACTTTCGCACCATTATACCAACGGCCCTATTCGGTGACTGTTTTGGTCCATTCTCGCTCGACGATTGACTGGATGCGTGGTTTGTCTTTTGCGAAGAAGTTCCATGCATCGCAGCAGGCGTTGAGGATGTCTTCGCGCCAGACGAGCTATTTGGCGCGCCCAAATCAGAACGACTGCGTGGGTTTCTATCTGCAACCCACGCCGCGTAACCAATAATCAACGGGAGAAACTCACATGAAATCCATCCTTCTTTCGACAGTGGCCGTTGCGATAAC
>CALFVD010000087.1 GCA_937928005.1 uncultured Neomegalonema sp.
ACCACCACTGCCACCACTGTAGACATCGTCGTCGTTACCACCGTCGACGTCGTCAACCCTCTGGAGGGGTGACCAGCGCGACGTATGCGGCCTACTTAAGGGGAAACCTACGAAATGACCGTATAACGCTCGCCCAACGCCACACACACCAAAACATGGGCTCACGTACCCAAATCATCGGCGGAGAAACGCGCCGGATAGACGATGCTGCGCCTTCGGGCATCGATTTTCTGTCTTTTGTATGTGGGATGGGACGTAAGCAGTTGGCCAAATCGCGAGGGGGTTACCGTCGTGTTTTTCACCGTTGTCCTTGGAGTTTTCTGGAACAGAAGTCCCCTAATCTTCGTCAGCACCATCCCGACGACGGTCACCACCACCAAAGCCATTGTTACCACCACTCATAATCACCGCAACCACTACCACCATCATCATCCCCGGCAAGGATTTGTCACAGCCCGCCAACCCCACAATCGCGTCATAGCAATGCCCGCGCATGGTCAGCTCGACCGTATCGGCAATCGCCTCGCGCGAGGCCAGTGACGACCGCATCCCCTCATGGCCCATTGCGATTCCGTCGGTGACGGTGATGGTGGTGAATTCGCGCGGCGCGCCATGCGCCTCCTTCACCCCGCGTTTGGCCGCCTGCGCCTGACGATTCAGCGCGATATTACAAGGCGCTGCTTCGTTCCAGCATGTCGCGACCCCGACAAAGGGACGGTGAATCTCCTCCTCCGTCATGCCCATCGCGTAATAGTAACTGCGATGCGGCGCGCGCGATGGGCCTTCGGTCACATGGCGGCTGGGCAGTTTCGATTTGTCGAATTTCGGGGTGGGGGCGTCCATGTTTGGCCTCTTTCGCTGGAGTGTTCCGCGCACGTTAATGCGCGAAAGCAGCGAGCGAAAGGGGCCGTGTCTTATTTCAGCCGCGTCGTTTCGATCTTCGCCCCACAACGGCGGAACAGGTCGAGGATTTCATTCGAGAAAAACCCCTGCCCCTGCGCAATCTGCGGCAGGTTAAAGGCACTTCCGGTATTGACCTCCACCACGCTTGGCCCGGCCTCTGTAATGGCGATATCCAGCGATTGATACTTCACCGGCGCATACAGCGCCCCAACCTCGCGGATCAGCGCCTTCACCTCATCCCACATCGGCAGGCTCGCCCCCGCCACGCTCGCTCCGGTTTCGGGATGCGTATCAAGGATTTCGAGGCTCGGCCCCTTGCCCCGCACCAGCCGCCGCACGGCACCGGTATCGCGGTCGATATCCGCAAGCATATTGCCATCGCGCCAGAAATTATCGGCCACATTATCGCCAGCGGGCAGCTTTAGCACCGTCACCGGCGTATGCACCACACCATCGGCCACAAAGCTAATCGCCCGGATCGTTCCGATGCGATCCCCAAAAAGTACAGCCATATCAGTGTGGTGCTTCAATTCATCCTGCAACAGATACGGCGCGGGCGCACCGGTTAGGTTGCGAAACACAGCCGCCGCCCCGACCTCGCCCAACCCCGCCACATCATAGCGCCCATCGCCCAAGGGCACGATCCGCGTTGCCCCTTCACTGCCAATCCCGCCATTGATCTTGGCGAAGACCGGCGCGGCCCGCTCGGCCATGAACGCCGCAAATGTCGCTTCATCGCCCAGATGCGGGGTCCGCCCATAGCTGCGCCCCATTCCACCGACCACCGCCAGCGTCCGTGTCGTGGCCAGCCCGGCTTCGCGCACTAGCGTCTCCGAAATCCATTTATCCTCGGTTGCCGCATCCCATTTACGATCCGAACACTGATAGCAAAGCGGCCAGTGAATCCGCTCCGAGATAAACCGTAGCCGTGCATCTTCATCGGGAAAAGCCACCCGGTCATACAGCCGATAATCGACATATTCCTGGAACGTCAGTTTACCCGGCCCTTTGGCGATTTTGCGATAATCCAACATGATCGAGAGGGGCCGCTTGCCCGCCGCACCCGTTGCGCTGCGCAGGGCCGCTTCTTTATCCGGCTCGCGCCGATGCTTCTGGATATCGTTTTTCCACAGGACGCTCGCATGGGCCATCGGGGTTTTCCTTGGTTGGATTCGCCCTCTTTGTTGCGGAAAATGGTTAAATCCGCCTTTGTACGATGCTAAAAACCCAGCACCAAATCCCCTCCGCCCACAGACGAAGGGCGCATCGCACTCCTTGTGACAATCGTTCAGGAGGTATCCGGCGCAGTCGGCTCGGCAAATGGCTCGGCCATCGCCCGCAACGCCAATTCATGGCAATCCGCCAGCACCCCATCAATGACCCGCCACCCCGCATGGCCTTCTTTCACAGCGCGATGCCCCGGCGGCCTGCCCGGACGCATGGGCCTGATCGGCCTGCCCTGCGCAGCCATGATCCGGGCCAGCCGCCGCGCTTGCGCCGAAATATCACCAAGCGCATCGCCCAGCGCATTCAGCCGCCGCAGCAATGGCTCCACCGCAAAGGGATCATCTGGCAAGATCACATTTGGCTCATAAAAATCCGTCTCGACATCATCGAAACCCCGCACATTCGGCCCACGACCGGGCACCCGCTTCCGCTTGGGCGGCCCCGCATAGCGCCGTGGATCAAACAGCGGAAACGCGCTGCCTTTCTTGCCAGTTCTACCACCAGCAGACCGCCGCCCCGCCGCCCGTTTACCGCGCCGCTCGACCTCGACACCACGCGCAGCAATCGCCACCAACCGCCGCGCCGCCGCCTCGGCGGGCAGCAGGATAGCCAACACAGCCCAGCGCATCCGCCGCGTCACCGTCTCCCCGGTCCCGACCATATCCAGCATGATGCGCAACAATCGCAGCAACGCCCGCCGGTTTATCTCAATGGCCAAGTCCCAGTTCATCGCAGCATCGTATCCTCTATAAAACAAATCAAGAACACCGAAACCGACTTCGTCTGTAAAGTCAAGCGCGCGCTCCTGTAAAATCCACTTGACGATTCCCCCAATCCCGTCAGACAGGGGAGCGAGAAACCCCAACAGCGGAGCCGCCCCATGCAGTTCGGATTGACCGAAGAACAGGAGATGATCGTCTCCACCGTCCGCCGCTTCGTTGAGGAGGAAATCTACCCCCATGAAAGGGAAGTCGAGCGCACCGGCACCGTCCGCCCAGAAGTGGCCGAGGCGATTAAAGCCAAGACACAGGAGCTTGGCTTTTACGCCTGTAACTTCCCCGAAGAAGTCGGCGGGGCGGGCCTCTCCCACCTCGAATTCGCACTGGTCGAGCGTGAGTTGGGGCGCGGCTCCATGGCCCTCACCCATTTCTTCGGTCGCCCACAGAATATCCTCATGGCCTGCGAGGGCGAACAGCGCGAACGCTACCTCCTCCCCGCCGTGCGCGGCGAGCGGATGGACGCCCTCGCCATGACCGAGCCGGATGCAGGCTCCGACGTGCGCGGTATGAAATGCTTCGCCAAGCGCGATGGTGATGATTGGATCGTCAACGGCACCAAGCATTTCATCTCTGGTGCCGACCATGCCGATTTCGTCATCTGCTTTATCGCCACGGGCGAGGATCAGACTCCCAAAGGCCCGAAGAAGCGCATCACCGCCTTCCTCGTGGATCGCGGTCATCCCGGTTTTGAGATTGCCGACGGCTACGAAAGCGTGTCCCATCGCGGCTACAAGAACATGATCCTCCGGTTCGAGGATTGCCGCCTGCCCAATTCCGCCGTGCTGGGCGAGGTCGATGGTGGTTTCGCCGTGATGAACGAATGGCTCTACGCCACCCGCATCACCGTCGCCACCATGGCCGTAGGCCGCGCCCGCCGCGTCTTTGACATGGGCCTCGCCTATGCCGCCGAACGCGAACAGTTCGGCCAGAAGATCGGCAAATTTCAGGGCGTCGGCTTCAAGCTGGCCGACATGATCACCGAGATCGACGCCGCCGACTGGCTCACACTGGCGAGTGCATGGCGCTTGGACCAAAACCTCCCCGCCAACCGCGAAATCGCCAGCGCCAAGCTTTACGCCTCCGAGATGCTCGCCCGCGTCACCGACGAAACCATCGCCATCCACGGCGGCATGGGCCTGATGAATGACCTCCCGCTCGAACGCTTCTGGCGCGACGCAAGGGTCGAACGCATCTGGGACGGCACCTCAGAAATCCAACGCCACATCATCAGCAGAGAGCTGCTCAGGCCGCTGGGAGCGTAGGATGGATATCAAAGGTTACAAAGTCCTCGGAAAGAAAAAAAGAGATCACTGGGCGTCGATATGTGAAGAATGGTTATTGCTTATAGAACGGTATGTCCGAGTCGAAGAAGATGCTGATGCCAGTTATCTTTATAACGAAATGGCGGATGTGGCTGTGCTAGCTGGCGCAGCTTGGCGAACTGGTTTTGTGGGTTTAACTGAAACACAAATTGAAAAAGGCGTAAAATATAGACCTAAGCACTGGGGTCGCGCCGATTTATATATCGCAAATGAAAAAATTGGTGAATTTGTAGAAGCTAAACATAGAAAATTTACACTCCGAGCAAGAGATATAGAAGGTGTCTTTCGCGAAGGCTCAGAAAAGGCGTATGAAGATGCTCGATCAACGTCAGGCAGCGCAGAATATTTCACGACGGGCATCTGCTTTTTTTCAGCTAAATTCCCCGAAAGTCAGCTGAAAGAAAGCGACGACGCTCTTGAAGCAGCAATCGAAAATGCAATCGAGACTGCAAAATCGTTAAATCCGCATATCATGGCTTGGTGTTTCCCCGAACGATCTCGGAAGCTCGATCGTGGTGACGGATACCGATGGCCGGGAACGATAATGCTCGGCTTCAATCCCGATTACGTCACAAAAAATTTCTGGAAGCGATGACCCCCAACCTCTCCCGCCTCTTGCGCCCCCGCTCCATCGCCGTTTTCGGCGGGGGATGGGCTGCGAATGTTGTTGAGCAACTGCTGAAAGCGGGTTTCGACGGCGATATCTGGCCCGTCCACCCGACCAAGCCCGATATCCACGGCGTCCCCGCCTATTCCTCCCTCGACGCCCTGCCCCATGCGCCCGATGCCGCATGGATCGGCGTCAACCGCGATGCGACCATCGACATTATCCGCGCCCTCTCGACCATGGGCGCGGGCGGCGCGGTTTGCTTTGCCTCCGGCTTCGGCGAGACCGAGGACGGCACCGCCCGCAACGCCGCCCTGCTCGACGCCGCCGCCGACATGCCCATCATCGGTCCCAATTGCTACGGCCTCCTCAACTACCTCGACGGTGCAACCCTCTGGCCCGACCAACACGGCGGCGCGCGGGTGGAGCAAGGCGTCGCCATCCTCACCCAATCCTCCAACATCGCCATCAACCTCACCATGCAGCGGCGCGGCCTGCCCATCGCCTATGCCATGACCGCCGGAAATCAGGCGCAGATCGGCCTCGCCGACATGGCCACCGCTCTGCTCGAAGACCCCCGCGTCACCGCCATCGGCCTGCATGTCGAGGGCGTCGGCGACCCAGCCGCCTTCGAGGTTCTCGCCGCCGCCGCCCGCAAGCGCGGCATCCCCGTCATCGCGCTAAAGGTGGGCCGCTCACAGGCCGCTCAGGCCGCCACCATCTCCCACACCGCATCGCTGGCGGGGTCCGATGCGGGCAGCCGCGCTTTCTTTGCCCGTCTTGGCATCCCCCTCCTCGCGTCCCTCCCCGAACTGGTCGAGACGCTGAAACTCCTCCATGTCCACGGCGCGCTGGCGGGTCGCGATATCCTGTCGATGAGCTGTTCGGGCGGTGAAGCGTCCCTCGTGGCCGACACCGCCGAAACCCGCAACCTGCACTTTCCGCCCTATACCCCCGCCCAGAGCAAGGCCATCGCCGCGACCCTCAACCCGATGGTCACTATCGCTAATCCATTGGATTATCACACCTTTATTTGGGGCGATGAGGTAGCAATGACCAATACCTTCACCGCCGCCATGGCCCCCGGCGACGCCCAAGGCTTCGATCTGTCGATGCTGATCTGCGATTTCCCCCGCACCGACCGTTGCAGCGTCGAGAGTTGGGAGCCTGCGGTTGCCGCCATCACTGCGGCGGCGATCGAGGTAGGCAAGCCGACCGCAGTCGTCGTCTCCCTCTCCGAACTCCTGCCAGAAGATCAATGCATGGCCTTCATCGACGCCGGTATCGTACCCTTATGCGGTATCGACGAAGCCCTCGCGGCAGCGGATGCGGCGGCCACAATCGGCGAGGCATGGAGACGCCCACCACCGCCCTCCCTGCTCGCAACAGCCATCACCGACACCCCCGCGCATACCTTGGGCGAATATCAATCCAAGCAACGCCTCGCCCCCTTTGGCATTCCCATCCCTGACGGCGCAGAGGCGCAGACCCCGCAGGACGCCGCCGATGCCGCCGACCGCCTCGGCTACCCCGTTGCCATCAAGATTACCGGCCTCGCCCACAAGACCGAAGCGGGTGGCGTGCGCCTCAACCTACCCGACCGCGCCACCGCCCTAGCTGCTGCCACCCACCTGCTCACCCTCGGCGATACAATCCTGATCGAGCGCATGATCCCCGGCGGCCTCGTCGAGTTGATCGTCGGCATCTCCCGCGATCCCGTCTACGGCCCGATGCTCACCATCGGCGCGGGCGGCGTTATGGCCGAGCTCCTCGCCGATACTGCCACCCTCCTCCTCCCCACGAGCGAGGCGGAGATAGCCGTGGCCCTTGCCACATTAAAGGTATCGAAACTGCTAGACGGCTGGCGCGGACCCCCCCCTGCCGACCGAGGCGCGGCCATCGCCGCCATCCTCGCCGTCGCCCGCTTCGCCGAGGCCCACGCCACCACGCTAGAAGAACTCGACATCAACCCCCTCATCGTCTGCGAAAAAGGGGCATGTGCGGCGGATGCCCTCATTCGCATCCGCGCTGCGTGATTACCAACACGCGAGGTGGCACAGCGCATGCTATCCTACCCCCATCAAAAACAAAACCCGGATACGCCCTATGCTCCGCTACGCCTTCCCCGTTACCGCCCTCCTCCTCCTCGCCGCCCCCGCCAGCGCAGGCAACATCATCAATCAGCAGACCTGCCAACTCACTGCCAAGCATGTCGTCGGAATCCTCGAATCCCGTGATTGGAAGGCCGAAGCGGCAGAAGATATCGCCGTCCTGAATGGCTTCATCGCCGCGCAGGGCACCGTGATCGAGCGTGAAGTCACCGCGTCAGCGACACAAATGTCGATGTCCGTCGCCGAGATACAGGCCATGGTCGATCAGCAAGGCACCGCCATCACCGCCCAGATCGACAAACGCTATGGCAATGAAAAGCTCTACCGCGATTACGCCGTCAGCCTGTTCAACTGCGCAAAACTCGACACTGAAAATCTCGGCACCACCCCCGAAACTTTCGTCGCAACGCTTGAGCGGATCGGCGAATGGGCGCAAGCTGGACGCTGAACATTCAGCAGGACGCCCCATGACCGACAGCCCCATCCGCACCCGCCGCGAAGGCGGCATTCTCGAAGTCACCCTCGACCGCCCGAAGGCCAACGCCATCGACCTCCAGACTTCGCGCATCATGGGCGAGGCTTTCGCCGCCTTCCGCGATGATCCTGAACTGCGGGTCGCCATCGTCACCGGTGCAGGGGAGAAATTCTTCTGCCCCGGCTGGGATCTGAAAGCCGCCGCCGAAGGCGACGCCGTCGATGGTGATTACGGCGTAGGTGGTTTCGGCGGTCTGCAAGAACTACGCGGCATGAACAAGCCCGTCATCGCCGCCGTCAACGGCATCTGTTGCGGCGGTGGTCTCGAACTCGCCCTATCCGCCGACATCATCCTCGCCGCCGACCATGCCAGCTTTGCTTTACCCGAAATCCGCTCCGGCACCGTCGCCGATGCGGCCAGCGTCAAACTCCCCAAACGCATCCCCTACCACATCGCGATGGAGATGCTGTTCACGGGTCGCTGGCTCGACGCCGAAGAAGCGCACCGCTGGGGCATGGTCAACGCCTTGCATCCCGGCGCAGACCTGATGACCGCTGCATGGGATATGGCCCGCCTGCTCGAATCCGGCCCCCCCCTCGTCTACGCCGCCATCAAGGAAGTCGTGCGCGATGCCGAGGACAGTACGTTCCAAGATGCCATGAACCGCATCACCAAACGCCAACTCCCCGCCATCGACACCCTCTACGGCTCCGAGGATAACCTAGAGGGCGCAAAAGCCTTCGCCGAAAAACGCGATCCGGTCTGGAAGGGCCGCTGAAGACGCTGCCCCGGCCTTGAGCCGGGGCTTCCTATGGCTTCGGATTCACCCGTAGCGATAGGGCCGCCCCGCCTTCGTCATCGTGGCGTTATAGTCCTTGAATATCTGCACGACCTTCGCCTTAACCTCGGATTCCGACGCGATCTCGTCCCAGAATTTCAGCGCGGCGTCTTCCACCTGCTGCCATTCCTCATCCGGTATCGAGGTCAACTCCATCTTCGGCCCGTTGACGCGCAGGTCCGCTTCGCCGCCCCAGTACCACCACTGGCGATAATAGTGCGAGCTGTCCATCGCCATTTGCAGCAGCGATTTCAGGTGGTCCGGCAATTCCTGATATCGGTCCATATTGGCAAAGAACGACCCCGCCCATGCGCCGGAGATATTGTTCGTCAGGAAGTAATTCGTCACATCGGCCCAACCGACCGTGTAATCCTCGGTAATCCCCGACCATGCGATGCCGTCAAGCTCGCCCGTCTGCACCGCAACCTCGATATCCTCCCATGGTAGCGACACGGGCACGACGCCGAACTGGCTCATGAATCGCCCGGCGGTCGGGAAGGTAAACACCCGCTTGCCTTTCAGATCATCGAGCGAGCGTATCGGGTCTTTCGTGGCGAAATGGCAAGGATCCCACGCCCCGGCGCTCAGGTGCTTGACCCCCACGGCGGAATATTCCGCATCCCAGATTTCATTCAGCCCGTATTGATTGAACAGCACGGGCACATCCAGCGAATACCGGCTCGCAAACGGGAAATATCCCCCGAAAACCGTTACTTCGGTTGGCGAAGCCATCGAGTCGTCATCCGACTGCACCATATCGATGGTGCCCTTCTGCATCGCGCGGAACAACTCACCCGTCGGCACCAATTGGTCGGCGAAGAACAGTTCGATCTCCATCTCGCCATTCGCGGCCTTGTTAAAGCTGTCGATGGCCGGTTTGACCACATGCTCGGCCAGTGCCGGTCCCGCATAGGTCTGCATCCGCCACTTGATCGCCGATTGCGCATGGACTGCCGGTGCGGCCAGCCCCGCCGCTCCGATAACGGCCCCGCCTGCGATAAACTTACGTCTGGTGGTCATGGTCGATCCCCTTCTGATACGGTTTACACAGCATGAGTGTGCGGCCATCTTTCCAGTCGCGCAAGGCGTGCACGTCTTGCTTTTCCATAAAAAAAGCCCGTCGCAGCGATACGACGGGCCATCCACAAGTCAGTTCAAGGCGCTCAATCCGGCGCGTAACTACCATCCCGGCGCTTGATCAACGGCATGAGGAAAGCCCCGAACCGCTTGGTGCCATGATAAACGGTCGGCGGCGTCGGCAAGCGGTTGCTGATCAGCGGTACGAGAAACGCCCCAAACCGCTTGGTGCCACGAAAGATGGCATGATCCGGCGGTATGCGACCACTCAGCAGCGGCATGACAAAATCCCCAAACCGCTTCGTCCCCCGGAATACCGCATGGTCCGGCGGCGTACGACCACTCAAAAGCGGCACGAGAAACGCCCCATAGCGGCTGCCGGTACGACTCGAGATTTGCTCACGTTCGGTCAGTTGCAGCGCATGCTCGCTATCGACCAGTTTTGACATGTCTTTGACATACGTGGTCGGCGCATAGAGATTTTCGTTCTCGATCTCCACATCGACCGCCTCATGCTTATCGACGATCTTGATCGCATTACGTGCCTGCCCCAGCAGGGCATTCACCGTTAGCAGCACATTGCCATCGCGAATTTTCGGCGCATAGGCCGCCGCCGCATCTTCGCCAATGCCCAACGCCGCCAGTTTCTTATCCAGACCGTCAGCCCCGGAAACCAGCGTTGCGGAATGGCTGTGATACGGATCGGCGGCCAGTTCCGCCGCGACGGTATTCGCGGTTGCGTCATCCTTATAGAGCCGGGTGATAATCGTCGCCATGTCGTTCCTCCAGTCTCAAATTATACGCGCCACACGCCAGTCAGCTAGGCCCGCGACAGCATCTTTCTAGTTTTCGTCCCGGCCCGCACCATCGGCACCAGCAGCACACAAGCAAAGGCGAGCAGCACCATCTCAAACGCAAAGACCGCCAGATACGCCTCGCCCTGATCCGCCCCTGACCAGCCGCCAATCACATCGCGCGCGACCCCGCCGATGGCGATGGCCACCCCGGCGGCGGTGGCCTGTACCGCGCCCCAAGTGCCCAGCGCCAACCCGACTTGTTCTTTCGGCGCGGCCCGCATCGTGGCCGTCAACGTGCCATGCCCGAACAATCCGGCCCCGATGCCTAGGCACAAGGTCGCCACCATGAACAATCCTGTACTTGGCATATAGATCGTCGCGATAATCGCCATGAAAGCGGGTATCCCGAACAACGCGCCAATGCGCGCCACCGATGATGGGCACCCGCCATTGCCAAGGATGCGCGATGCGACCCCAAAGCCCAGCAATCCGCCAAAGGCCAGCACGGCGGTCAACCGCGTGGTCCCCGCAACGCTCATCCCTAGCGCGTGTCCTCCATATGGCTCGATCAGCACATCGGCCATCCCGAACCCCGCCGTCCCCAGCGCAATCACGGCCAGCAGACGCAGCGCCCCCGCATTGCCGATAAAGGCACGCCAACATTCATCGAAACTCGTCGGCACCGCCTTCGCCGCCCGTGTCCGGTCGCGCGATTCCTGCTTCCACATCGCCACCATGTTCAGCACGACCGAGACAACCGCCGCCCCTTGCAACACTCGGATCAACCGCCCCGGCGAGTAATTCTCCAACATCGCGCCAAAGGCCAACGAGCTAACAATCATCCCGACCAGCAGCGCGACATACATCAGCCCCACGACTTTCGGCTGATCCTCTTCGCGCACCAGATCAGTGGCCAGCGCCAGCCCGGTCGTCTGCACCATATGCACCCCGGCCCCGACCAGCAGGAAAGCCAGCGCGGCGGAACTATACCCGATCCAGCGCGGCGCATCGACCGCCTCGCCATAACCGGACAATACCAACAGCGCGAAGGGCATCACCGCGAACCCGCCAAATTGCAACAGCGTCCCGCGCCATATGTAAGGTATACGCCGCAGGCCAAGCGCGGAGACATGCACATCGGATTTAAACCCGATCAATACCCGAAACGGCGCGGCCACGACCGGCAAGGCCAGCATCACCGCCACCAGCGTCGCGGGCACGGCCAGTTCCACGATCATCACGCGGTTCAGCGTTCCGGCCAGCAGCACCAGCGCCATCCCAACCGTCACCTGAAACAGCGACAATCGTAACAGCCGCGACAGCGGTACATCCGCCGTTGCCACATCGGCAAACGGCAGGAAGCGCGGCCCAAGCCGGGAAATCTTGCCCAGCGCATAGCTTCGATATTCAGGGGTCAGCACGGCACAACGCCTCGCGATCTCTCACGCACCGCATATACGGCCCGACAAGAACCCAGATGAATGGTAAATGGAGCCAGCCCGTCAGGACCAGCCATCAAGCAAATGAAGGGTCGCGGCACTTCCGCACCACGACTACAGTGAAACGCGATCAGATTGAGCTATAGAGCGTCGGGAAATGCGCATCCTAAGCGCAATCCCCGGCCCAACTTAATCGCGTATCACTCTACCCAGCCAATCGCTACTCCGGTAATCGCGCCGCAAGAACCGTTGAGGTCTCTTCCACGATAGCCACAGCGCGGCGACCATCCGGCAGGACGACCGTGATCCGCTCACCACCCGTTAGGGCAGGCGCGTTTGCGAGGTTAGACCCGATTTCGCCGGTCGGCTGATCAATGGTCAGTGCGGCTTGCTCGCCACCGCTGCCTAGCTCATTACCCGACAGGAAATCCGACACCCAAGTCGTATTGCTCAGAACGGCGACATGCACGGCAAAGGAGCCGACGGCAACAGCCGAAAGGAACAGTGGAATACCGACGGTCGGTTTGACGACCAGCCACATTTTTGCATTATTCATGGTGTCCCCCTATCCGAGCCAAGGCGTTGAAACTGCCACGAGAAAATGGGCCAGCAGCGCAATGCCGCCGAATACTCGCGTACCGTCGATGAGGTAGCTATGCACCTCTTCGGCTTCGGGGAGGGTTAGGCCAGTTGGCCATACTTTATCTGGATCGTCTGAGACTGCGCTCATTGTTCTTCTCCTGAAAAATGGCTTACGCCACACGCTGAACAGTCCATCGCCAGTCGATGCCTCCCCACATCGGCCCGAAAACGAATCTCCGAACACCTAACGACACAGTGTCAAGCTGTCACAGGTTTGAGACAGTTTCAACCGTCTCGATTAATTTACATAAAGCAATCGCGTTTCAGAACCCCGTGATGATTTTTTGGAGGAATTCGTTGCTCCATCCAACGCGTTTGAATTTGCTGCGGTTTGATCCTTTGTCGGCATTTGCCTTGATGATGTTGAGTGTGATGCGTCTGAGGGCTGCGAAATTGGCGGAGGCGTGATCTTTTCTGGCGCGGTGATGATCGTCGTTCATCACCACATCGGGCGACCAGTGGAGGGTGTTTTCGATTTGCCAGTGTCCACGGATGAGGTCAGCGGCGCCTTTGGCCGTCGGGCGTCTGGACATCAGATAGAGCCGCTCGGTGTGGCTGGCCTTGCCACCCGCCTCGCGTCTTGAGGTGCCCTTTGTTCAGCGGCAAAATCAGCGCGGAACTTGTCGAAAACGCCTTGAAGCTGCTCGGTTTCATCAGCCGGAACAGCCGTGAATACGCATCATGGCAGGGCACACCATGGAGCAATTCGAGAAAGTCACGCAGGAAATCTTCCTTCGTATGACCGAAAGTCTCCATATCGACCGCAGTTTCCCCACCGCAAAGCGCACACAGCAAACTGATCGTCATCAGATCAACGAACTTGTGACGCGGCGCATTACCGGTGCCTGGGTCGTCTATGTCGTTGAAATAGCTTTCTAACGTTGGCATCGCGAGACTCCATCAAGGGATGAAACCTCAAGAATCTCATTCTACACAGATGTCAAACTTCAAGCGCGATTCCTCTGATTCGGCACCTGCCTCGAGTTATTCATGAGCGTTCTCGGCTTGGTTGACTTCATGGTTTTTGGTTCCGCCGTTTGGCGGTAAGCAGCGTTTGGATTTTTATAGCCAACCCTAGTTTCGTTCACTTCGTAGTCTCTAGCCTTTGTTTTATCGCGTTTTTTGAACGGAAAAACGATTCCCACTTTTGCTAGGAATGCCCTAAACCGCCGCCGTTCTTGCCTCGCGTAGCGCGATGAAATCGTCACCTGCGTGGTAAGATGAACGGGTAAGTGGTGAGGCAGATACCATCAAGAACCCTTTTGCAAATGCCGCTTTTTCATAAGCGACAAACTCATCCGGGGTCACATAACGGGCGACAGCATAGTGTTTTTTCGTCGGTTGCAGGTATTGCCCGATGGTCAGGAAATCAACATCCGCCGCGCGCATATCGTCCATGACTTGATGCACGGCAATCCGCTCCTCGCCCAACCCCACCATAATCCCCGATTTCGTAAAGATCGACGGGTCGAGTTCCTTCACTTTTTGCAAAATGCGCAATGAGTGAAAATAGCGGGCACCGGGGCGCACGCCCAGATAAAGGCCTGGCACCGTTTCCAGATTGTGGTTGAATACATCAGGCCGCGCCTCAACTACCACCTCTAACGCGCCATCTTTGCGTAGGAAATCAGGGGTCAGCACTTCGATAGTCGTATTCGGTGCCTTGCGGCGAATCGCGCGGATCGTGCGGGCGATATGCTCGGCACCCCCATCATCCAGATCATCCCGGTCGACTGACGTTACAACGACATGCGACAGGCCCAGTTTCGCTGTAGCATCAGCAACTTTCGCCGGTTCAAAAGGGTCAAGTGCCTCTGGCTTACCCGTCGAGACATTGCAAAAGCTGCATGCACGGGTGCAGGTATCGCCCATAACCATGAATGTAGCATGGCCTTGCGCCCAGCATTCGCCCGCATTTGGGCATCCCGCCTCCTGACATACGGTCGTGAGGCCGTTTTCGCGGATGATGTCACGGGTCTTGAAATAACCGGGCAGAGATGGCGCACGCACCCTGATCCAATTGGGCCGCTCAGCGGATAATTTATCGGGCCGGTGCGCCTTTTCAGGGTGCCGGAGTTTGGGGGGTGCGATATCGGTCATGGGCAAGAGATAGGGCGATAAACATCCGCTGGCAATGGCGCTACTTCGCCACCGCGCCAGTCAAATTCGCCAATGCGCCTTTCGCCTTCGCCAGTGCAGGATGGTCGCTCGGCACGCCATGCAGTTTCGCAACTTCATCAAGGTCGTGATAGGCGATATGGGTTTTTCCATCCTCGCCTTCGTAGAACAAAACGCGCAAGGGCAGATCAATCCCCATCGTTGGTGCGGCCTGCATTAGCGGCGTCCCAATCTTGGGATTCCCAAAAATCACAAGAGTCGCTGGCGAAAGCTCCATATCCACCCATTCTGCACCCGCCGCATGATCGACTTTGGCAAATACGGTAGCGCCCTTGCTTTCCAGCACTTTGACGAATGCTTCTACGGTCTCTTCAACACTGGAAGACGACGTCTGATGGATCACACCATCCCCCGCCAGAGCAGAAGCTGTCGTCACCATTGTCGCTGCTAGGGTGGAAATCAGAGTTTTCCGCATGATCGTCTCCTTAGGAAATTACCATAGTCAATATGTCTGCCAAAGCGCAGCTTTCAACTCAATTTTGTGCTATTTCAAAACAACTACATCCGGTTCAACACCGCCAATCCGGCCTCGCTAGCATCTACGATACCTTGCTCCGTAATAAGCCCGCTCACTAGGCGCGCAGGCGTCACATCAAAGGCCGGGTTCGCCGCATTTGAGCCGGGTGACGCGATCCTGCTACGCACAATTTCGCCAGATGACAGAACGCCATCGACGCACAACACCTCATCGGGTGAACGGTTTTCGATGGGTATCTCTGCGATACCATCGCGCACACGCCAGTCAATCGTTGGCGTCGGCAAGCAGACATAGAACGGTACATCATTGTCATGGGCGGCCAGCGCCTTCAGATACGTGCCGATCTTGTTGCAAACATCGCCCGTTGCCGTCACGCGGTCGGTGCCCACGAGGCATAGATCAACCTCGCCATGCTGCATCAAGTGTCCGCCCGCATTGTCGGTGATAATGCTATGGGAAACACCGTGCTGGTGCAGCTCCCATGCGGTCAGAAAGGCGCCTTGATTGCGCGGACGGGTTTCATCGACCCAGACATGTACGTCGATACCCTCATCATAGGCTTGATAAATCGGCGAGGTGGCCGTGCCCCAATCGACCGTGGCCAGCCATCCTGCATTGCAATGGGTCAATACGTTGACGCGGCCCCCCTGCCCCGCCGCCTCGCGCAGCAATGTCAGGCCATGCGCACCGATGCGGCGATTAATCTCGACATCTTCATCCGCCATTACACCCGCCAGCGCATAAGCGGCGGTGAAGCGGTCCTCTGGAGCGGTATCGGCCATCGCGGCGCTGATACGGTCAAGCGCCCAGCGTAGGTTGATCGCCGTGGGGCGCGTTGCGTGTAGCGTCCCATACGCGGCCATCATCGCCGCATCGGAAGGATCATCCCGCAGGGCCATTGCAAGGCCGTAGGCGGCGGTAACACCGATCAGAGGGGCACCTCGCACCCGCATCACGGATATCGCTTCCGCCGCCTCGGCCATTGTCGTCAACCGTTTGGTTCCGAAAGCAAAAGGAAGCGTCGTTTGGTCGATAATCTCAACCGACTCGCCATCTTCTGCGGCCCAGATAGGCCGCCAAGCCACACCATCAATCTTCATGCGCTGCTTCCTCCTTGAGCGCAGCAAACTAGAATGGATGCAGTCGTTAGTCTATCGCGCTATAGTTGCAATTAGTCATTAAAATCAGTCGCGGAGTTTCGATCACCAAAATCATCATCATCCTCCGCTTCCTGCGCATAAATCTCCGCCGCCACCTCGACCATCACGGTGCCTCGCGCCATGACTGGGGTATAGCTACCGGTATCATCAGGTGAAACCGCCGCACGTTGGGTCATGCGCCAGACCGCATAGGCGGCAATGATCGCACATAGCACACAGTTGAACACGAAAAAGCCGCTCGGCCCAATCCACCCCATCAAGTAACCAACCAAGATTGGCCCGAAACTCGCCCCGACACCATTGATAAAGACCAGCCCGCTACTGGCTGACGCCATTTTTGAAGGGGATAGATAGTCGTTCGTATGTGCAATTAGCAGGCTATAGAGCGGATTGGCCATACCGCCAAGAATCGCCGCCGCCGCATAGATGATATAGATATTACCACCCGCGAAAGCCCCCATAGCTGTGCCAAACGTAGCCACGATCATGCACACGGCAATCACGCGACGACGATCAATCTTGTCTGAAATCCAGCCGATTGGATACTGGAACGCGATGGCGGTTACATACATCAACGAAACAAAAGCGGCTATTTGCTCGACCGAGAACCCAACCTCGCCGCCATAGACCGCACTCATGCCAAACATGGTGGAGAAAATGCCGCCAAGCAGAAAGCTACCAATGCAGCCAAGAGGCGATGATTTATAGAGTTCGGCAAGCGTCATCCGCTCGGTATCGTCCGACAATGGCGCGGGCGAGGCGCTGAGCAAGATCGGTGCAAAAGAAACCGATACGACGACCGACATCAGGATGAACAGATTATAGCCGCCGGGATCGTCCAACCCCAAGACCGCCTGCCCGATTACAATACCGACGAGTTGCACGATCATATAGGCCGAGAGCGTCTGACCTCGGTTCTGATTGGTCGCATTGTTGTTGAGCCAGCTTTCCGCAACGACATACACGCCCGAAAAGCAAAACCCCACCACGAGGCGCATCAACATCCAAGCGACCGGATGAATAAATACGGCGTAGATGATGAAAGCCGCAGAAATCAGTGATCCAAGGGCGGCAAAGACCCGAACGTAACCAACCTTTCGGATCAAATCCGGCGTCATCCACGAACCGCCCAGAAAGCCGACAAAATACGCCGACATGACGAATCCCATCATCGACGGGTCAAACGCCTCTAGTTTGCCGCGCACACCTAGTAGCGAGCCTTGCAAACTATTGCCTATCATCAGCAATCCAATGCCGAGGAAAAGCGCCCATGAATTCGCGAATACTTTTATCATGCGCGCGGCTTACGGATCACGCGCTATCGGATATCGCCCATGTGCGACATTCGATGCCGGTTTCGGAATGCGGCACGAAAACAGGCAAAGAAAAAGCGGCGACATCGAAATGTCGCCGCTTCCAAATCCGTAGAAAAACGTCAAATCAGCTTGAAGGCTGTCCAGGATCAACGCCCAGCTCACGCATGACTTCGATGGTTAGCTGACCCTGCGCGATGCCTTTTGACCGCTGATAGCGCCGAATCGCTTCCATCGTGCCACCACCAAGGACGCCATCGGCAGTGCCCGGATTGTAGCCTTTTTCCTTCAGCGCGAGTTGAAGCTTTTTGATCAAATCAACCGATGCATTGGTGCTGCACAGGATCGGACGCCATTCCATCTGGCCGCGCTTTTCTTTGCGAACCTCATAGACCGTCTCGTACTGGGCCGGAATCTCTATCTTGCGAACATCCGCTTCTTCGACCAGCTTGCGGACAATGACAGTCTTGCTTTCGGCGGGGATGACCTTCTTACGGGTCGTTGGCGGCTCTACCATCACCTTGACCTCAACCTTTTCGGTCACGGCGGGGATCACTTTAGTGATCGTGCGTGGTGGCACCTTGATGACGCGCTTGGATACGGTCTTATACTCGGCGGGTACGGTCACGAGACACATGATCTCGCCGGTCGCTTCGTCATACCGCTGGATCGGGCCTTCGCCCTTTTTCCATGTGGTATAGGCTTCGCGAACCTTCACCTTTTCTTCGGTCTCCTCATAGACCGCATCAACCACAACCTGCTCTTCGCGCTCAGGCTCAACGATCACCGTCTCGAACTTGGTCTCGAATTTGGCGGGGACGATTTCCAGCTCTTCTGATTCGCTCTGAATCTCAACGACTTCCTCGACTTCCTCGTATTTAGCGGGGATGATTTCGAGTTTTTCGGTGGCTTCCTTCACCAGCACTTTATTCGCAACGCGCTTTTCCGTACCGGGAATGAAGACGCGGGCATAGCATTCGCCGGGGCGCGCTTCAGGTGGCAGTAGCTCGGTGGCGGCAGTGTAGGCGGCATCGACTTCGTCCTGGCTCTGCGCGAGGGCTGTGCCGGTCATTCCCATCAGCACCGCACATGCCAACGCGACATGGGCCTGTGTACGTTTGTCGGTCATCTATTCCATTCTCCGTTAAGACGTGTGTCCCGCTGTTAGATTGGGGGAGAGCATCACGTGCCTGTACGCTGCTGATCATTGCCAATACGACGGTGTAAGAGCAAGCCCGTTATGCGGATAAAGTATTTTTCATCCACGGACTACCGTAGCGTCACTCTGGTATGAGCAGTGATCCATCACCGTATGAATAGAACCGATAATCCTTTGATATTGCATGACGATAGATCATTTTGGTCCGCTCTGTTCCCATCAGCGCACTGACGAGCATGACCAGCGTGGAGCGGGGCAAATGGAAATTGGTCACAAGTCCGTTAATCAGGCGAAAGCGGTATCCGGGCGTGATAAAGATATCCGTAGCCCCTTGCCACGCTCCGATATGGCCCGCTTCACTTGTAGCCGTTTCCAACACACGCAAGGATGTCGTTCCGACGCTGATAATGCGCCCTCCCCGGCCTTTAGCGGCATTCAGACGATCAGCGGTTTCCGCGTCGATCTCGCCAGTCTCGAAATGCATAATATGACCAGCAGTGGTGTCTGCCTTAACCGGCAAGAAGGTGCCCGCGCCCACATGCAGCGTTACCGTTGCCGTTTCGATACCGGCATCAGCCAGTCCTTGCATCAGTAGCGTATCGAAATGTAACGCCGCTGTAGGCGCAGCAACGGCCCCGTCACGGCGGGCGTGGATGGTCTGATAATCTTCAAAATCCCGCTCATCTGCCGCGCGTTTTCCGGCGATGTAGGGGGGTAACGGCATCGCACCAATCTGCGCTACCTCTGCATCAAGCACGGCACCATCGACCGAAAAACGCAAGGCGAGCGTACCATCATCACCCTTGGAGACAATCTCTGCTGCAAGCGTCTCGCCGAATAGGATGACATCGCCTAGTTTCAGCCGCCGCCCCGGCTTGGCAAAAGCCCGCCATGAACCGCTATCTAGCCGCTCAATCAGTGTCGCTTCGACATTTACGGTGCTATCGCCGCGTGTGCGTGTCCCGCTCAACTGCACGGGCAAAACGCGGGTATCGTTGAAAACCAGCACATCCCCTTCGCGTAGGACGGATGGTAGATCGGCCATCGTCTTGTCGGCGAGCGCACCGCCTTCCGCATAGAGCATCCGGGCGGATCGCCTAGGCCGAACGGGCCGTAGGGCGATTAGGTCTTCGGGAAGATCGAAATCGAAATCGGAAACGGGTAGATCGGGCCGCCCGTTTCCGTCATTCACGGTCAAAACGAACCTACTGCGTGTCAGCCAAGACCTTCATGGAAATCATCTTGTCCGGATTCGCGGGTGGCTCGCCCTTGGTGATCGAATCAACATGATCCATCCCATCAACGACCTGTCCAAAGATCGTGTATTGGCCGTTCAGGTGTGGCGTGTCGCCAAAGGTAATGAAGAACTGGCTGTTCGCACTGTTCGGGCTGCTGGAACGCGCCATGCCTAACGTGCCACGCTTGAACGACCCATCATTGAATTCGGCCGCGAGGTCCGGCAATGGCGAGCCGCCCGTACCATTACCGCTGGGGTCGCCCGTCTGGGCCATGAAACCGTCGATCACGCGGTGAAAGAGGATACCGTCATAAAAGCCTTCGCGCGCCAGCGTCTTGATCCGCTCGACATGTTTGGGTGCCTTTTCAGGCATCAATTCGATGACGACATTCCCGTCTTTAAGTTCGATGACGATGGCGTTTTCGGGGTCTGCTACGGCCAAAGCGGCCTCCTCTGATTTGGAAGTTTCGCGCTGATCCTCACCACAGCCAACCAGTACGAGAAGGCAGGCGAGAGCAAAGGTTCCGAATTTAAACATCGGCGCAATCCTCGTTGTTTCGTCGGCGGTGACATAGCATAGCCACCGGAACGGTCACGGTTTTTCTTAAAGCGAATTGCGATTATCCTGAATAACCAAGCGCCATATTTCGTGCAGTTCTTGGCGCGAAACATGGCTCAGGTTTATCGCAAATGGCTATAAATATGATCGTTCAGCCCGGCTCACCGAACCGCGCAATTAACGCCTCATTCACGCTCGGCGTCACGAAACTTGAGACATTGCCGCTCAACCGCGCAATTTCCTTCACCAGCCGTGAGGCAATAGCCTGATGCTCAGCATCGGCCATCAAAAAGACCGTCTCGATCTCGTTTTCGAGTGCCCGGTTCATACACACCATCTGAAATTCATATTCAAAATCCGAAACCGCACGCAGCCCCCTGAAAATAACGCCCGCCCCAACCCGGCGGGCATAGAACATCAGCAACTCTGAAAATGGCTCGATCCGCACCACGGCATCAGTCGCCGCCGAAGGTAAGCTCACGACCTCCTCGCGCATCATCGCCACGCGCTCCTCGGTCGTGAATAGCGGGCCTTTCCCTTCGTTAGTGGCTACGCCGATCACCAATTCGTCTACCAAACGGCGCGCACGTGAGATGACATCGAGATGGCCCAGCGTGACCGGATCGAACGTGCCGGGGTAAAGTCCAATGCGCTTCATACGTCATCTCTTTTCGTGCGAAAGCCGGGGTATCAGGCGGTGGCGGAGCGAATCATATCTTCCATCGCCCTGTTATCTTCTTCCAGGGCCGCAATGCGCGCTTTGACGACATCGCCGATAGATATTAACGCGACGAGTTTGCCGTCATCGACAACAGGCATGTGCCGAAAACGGCCATTCGTCATACGTTCAAGAACCGAATCTGCGCTGTCATCCGATGTGCAAGCGATAACGGTCGGCGTCATTACGCTAGAAACGGGTTGATCAAGACACGAATCGGCTTTCTCACCTATGGCCCGAACGATATCGCGCTCCGAAATAATGCCCGCGATGGCGCCATTCGCATCAAGCACCATAAGACAACCTATCTTCATCCTACCTAATGTGGTGGCGACCTCGGCGAGCGATGCGCTTGGATTTGTTGTGGCAACCTCATGTTGAGGCTTGCGCTCTGCAATCTGCTTAACCTTCATCTCTATAACTCCTCCCATAATTCACGTAGAGCCTACGCGCGGGACTGCCAGAGGTTAAAGGAAAAGCTAGTCCTAAAACAAAAAAGACGCCCTCTTACGAGGACGTCTGAAGTTGGATTGAGGCAGGTTTCATACAGGCAAGAAACCTATCGAGCAGTAGGAAGAAAATACCAATGGATTTACCGCTTTAGCAAGCCCAAAACGGACCAAGCACACAAATCCTCCGCCCACGCATCGTTTTTATGCCTTGATCTTTGACCAACATAAGGACGCGGAGAACATATGAAATTACAGCATCCATATCACATATATCATTCGGATTCAGAGTGTTGAGTAGATTTCTTAATGCAATCATTATTTCGCCATTTTTCTTGAGTTGCGCTCTTCATGTCGCTGCTGAACCTTCCCATGGAGTAGCACTTTTTGGCGAACCTGACCTCTCAAAATCCTTCGAATCCCTTCCGTATGCGTCTCACGGAGCGCCGCAAGGGGGGCGAATCGTTTATGGCGAGCGCGGGCGATTCGACTCGCTTAATCCGTTCACCGTAAAAGGGCGTGCCCCCTCAACATTGAGAACGCATGTTTTCGAATCCCTCATGGCCCGTAATTGGGATGAGCCGTTCACGCTTTATGGCCTGTTGGCAGAGAGTATCGATATCGCGGCAGACAACCGATCCGTGACATTCGAGTTGCACCCGGATGCCGCTTTCTCTGATGGCACACCCGTCACACCCGACGATGTGATCTTCTCGATGGAGATTCTGCGCGACGAAGGCCGCCCGAATTTTGGCACGTATTACAGCCAAGTTGAGACGGCGCAGAAAACAGGCGAGCGGGCCGTGACGTTTGTTTTCAAGAAGCAGGAGCGCGAATTACCGCTGATTCTCGGCCTGATGCCAATCCATGCGCGGCACGATTGGGAAGGCCGAATCTTCGCCGATACGACTCTGGTGGCGCCAATCGCAAGCGGCCCTTACAGGGTTGAATCCATCGATCCGGGCGCATCCATTACATTACGACGACGCACAGATTATTGGGGAAAGGATCTGCCGATAAACCGGGGTGTGCATAATTTCGATGAGGTGACGGTCCTCTATTTTCGCGACGACACCGCTCTATGGGAAGCTTTTAAGGCCGGAATCGTTGACCTGCGCCACGAGACTGATCCCGCCCGTTGGCTCGATGGATATGATTTTCCCAAAGCAGAGGCAATCAAGCGCACCGAACTCCCCCATGGGCGGGCGACGGGTATGAAAGGATTGGTATTCAACACCCGCAACCCGCTTTTCACCGACCGGCGCGTGCGCGATGCGCTCATCCATGCCTTGGATTTTGAATGGATTAATACCGCACTCAACCGGGGAGCCTATGCGCGTATTCATAGCTATTTTGGAAATTCACAGCTCGGTCATACAGGCACGGCTGAGGGCATGGAGCGTGATTTGTTGCTGCCGTTTGCCAAGTTTTTGCCGCCAGACACCCTGAACACGGCATGGAAGCCGCCAAAGTCAGACGGGGATGGCCGCAACCGTACCAATCTGCGCACCGCCGCACGGATGCTGCGCGAAGTTGGCTGGCGCATCATTGATGGCGTATTGACGAATGAAGATGGTGAGCGATTCGCATTTGAAATCCTGCTGACTCCAAGCGATGATGAGAAAGTTGCGGCTACTTTTGCCACCGCATTGAGGCGTCTTGGCATCGCGGCATCCATCCGCCTGATCGACGATTCGCAATACCAAACCCGGCTTCAAACCTACGATTTCGATATGATCTTCCGGCAATGGTGGCTGAGCCTGTCGCCCGGTGCAGAGCAGAGTTTTTATTTCGGGTCAGCGGGCGTAATCAAGGAAGGCACCCAGAATTACATGGGCGCGGACAACCCGGCCATCGACGCGATGATCGCCGCGATTCTCTCCGCTGATAACGAGGAAAGCTACATCGCCGCAATCCGTGCGCTCGACCGTGTCTTGACCGCAGAACGCTATGTCATACCGCTATGGTATAAGCCGGTTGAGCGGATCGCTTGGTGGAAACCCTTTGATAAACCTGACCGAACGCCCCTCTATGGTTATCGTCCTGAGGTCTGGTGGCGCACGGTAGAATAGGATGAATTTTCGATTCTTTTATCGTGGTAAACCTTTGTTAACCTCGTTCCGCCAAATTGATCTCCAGCGATAAGTGGTCCCCCAAAGAAGCACTTGATCGCAGTCCGTGAGGCGCTTTATCTGTCCCAAAGCCCCCCCACCTCGCGGCATAATGGAAAACCCGTGTCCCCCCCGGCACGGGTTTTCTGATTCCCCCTGACATGAAGAAGCCCCGCAATTGGCGAGGCTTTTGAAGACTACAGATTTATAGCCAATTGCGATAAATTTGAGCCATGTTTCGCACCAAGACCTGCACAAAACATGGCGCTTGGTGATTCAGGATAATCGCCATTCGCTATAGAAATCAGGCGTTCTGTTCGCGGATTTTCTTCGCCGCTTCCTCGCTATAGGACACGCCCTTGTCAGCCAGCATCGTATCCAACTCGCCCGACATGGTCATCTCCGTCACGATATCACAGCCGCCGACGAATTCACCCTTTACGTAGAGTTGAGGCGTCGTAGGCCAATTGCTGAAATCCTTAATCCCCTGGCGCATCTCGTCTGATTCGAGGATATTCACGTCCTGATACTCAACCTCCATATAGGCGAGAATTTGCGAAACGCGGCTGGAAAACCCGCATTGTGGAAACGTCTTGTTACCTTTCATAAACAAGACAACATCGTTGTTTTCGACGGTTTTCTTGATTTCGGCTTGTGCGGCGGTGGTGTCCATGGATTCGGTCCTTCAATGACGGTCATTATGTGAGATGCGAGTGACATAGCCGCCTCGCCCGGTTTCAATTCGCGGTGCGTTGCGGTCCTGCGGCAAACGGCGTAACGCGGTTGGGCTGATCGCGCCCACGGTGGCGATGAGGGCAGCAAACCCAAGACAAAGCAACCCGATGGCATAGAGAGCGGAGGTCACTCCTCCGGTACGCCAGTCTGGAGCGCAAGAGCATGCAACTCGCCCGCCGCCCCATCCATCTTACCTTTCAGCGCCGCATAGACAGCTTGATGCTGCTGCACCCTGTTTTTCCCCGCAAAAGAGGCATCGAGAACGGTAGCCGCATAGTGATTCCCGTCCCCCGCCAGATCACGGATTTCAACGGTGGCTTCAGGAAATGTCTCGCGGATCAACGCTTCGATTGCAGCGGCTTCCATGGGCATGGGCGGGTCTCCGGTTTTCATGTCTTAACTATAGGTATGATTTCAAGCCTTCAGGTGCAATGGACGTGACCGAACAGCCACGGCAATCGCTTGAAGAAGAAATCATGCTGTCCCGAACGCAATGCGGCATGAAATGACGCTTTGCAGATGCGGGATCTCCTGTCATTTACGGTCAATACACTTCACAGAAGTGCCCTACATCAGGTGTGGGGCAGTGGAGTTCCTTGAAGCGATTACCGCACAGTCTCATCGAAGCCCTGATTTCAGAAGCGAAGTGCAACACCGTGACGGATTTTGGTATCCGTCTGTAACTAAACAAAAAACGGTGTTGCGATGTCAGATTACACACATCTTACGAGCGTTGAAAGAGACCGGATTGCCGAATTGCGCGCTGAAGGTCTTGGTCCCACAGCGATTGGTCGGGACATAGGTCGTTGCAAATCGACGATAAGCCGGGAGTTGCGGCGCTCGGTGACTTTCGACAACGGAACCGAGTTCGTCCGCCATAGCCTGCTGCGGGGATTGCTCTCGGAGACCACATATTTTTGCGATGCCTATGCCTCATGGCAGAAAAGGGGGATCGAGAATGCCAATGGCCGCATCCAGCGATGGCT